>JALOMY010000144.1 GCA_025455225.1 Cyclobacteriaceae bacterium
CATGGGTTTCTGGTTTTGCAACAGGGCATAATCATGAACAACCTGATTTCTCAATTGCAACCAACTTTTTCGAATCTTATCGCACGGCCCTAAATGATGCACTTGTATCTAAGGATTATTCCCTTGCAAATAAACTTGTGAATGAATTAGCGGCCTACCAAAAACGTGAAGGTGCGTCAGTGATTCCTGGTGATTCCAGAATCCGGGCTGAAATACTTTTGAATAGTCTGCACATCTTCAATCGGTTAGCCGTGGTTTATGTTGTATTGGGACTTTCCTTATTATTCTTTTTGTTCTATACTGTATTCAGCCATCGTTCGATTCTAAGCACCATCTATAAAATACTCTTTGGTTTGATGGTGGCAGGCTTCGTTTTGCATACTCTGGGTTTAGGCCTGCGTTGGTATGTATCCGAAAGAGCTCCCTGGAGTAATGGTTATGAGTCTATGATTTATATAGCCTGGACCACTGTTTTGGCCGGATTATTATTTGCCCGAAAGTCGTTTGGAGGATTGGCGGCCACAATGGTGTTATCAGCTACTGTATTGCTTGTAGCCAATTTAAGTGACCTTGATCCGGAAATTACCCCGCTGGTTCCAGTTCTCCGCTCGTACTGGTTAACCATTCATGTTTCCCTTGAAGCCGGCAGTTACGGTTTTTTAATGCTCGGAGCACTAATCGGGATAATTAATTTGATTTTGATGATTTTCATCACCCCCAGGAATAAAGAGAATATCTACCTTCAAATCAAAGAGATGACCTATCTCAGTGAGATGACGTTGATCGGTGGTCTTTTTATGATCAGTGTTGGTACATACCTCGGAGGTGTTTGGGCAAACGAATCCTGGGGCAGGTACTGGGGTTGGGATGCGAAAGAAACCTGGGCCCTGGTAACTATCCTGGTGTATGCCTTTATTCTCCACATGAGGCTTATCCCCAAATTACAAAGCCTGTTTGCGTACAATTTTGCTTCCATATTCGGATTGGCTTCGGTTATTATGACCTACTATGGTGTGAATTATTACCTGTCGGGTCTGCATTCGTATGCTGCCGGAGACCCGGTACCCATTCCGCAATGGGTATACATCGTCATAGGTTGCATTATCATTATCAGCCTGCTTGCGTACCTGAAGAAACGGAAGTACTCTATTTCTTAATAAGTTATGGATAACGGAACTCACTATAGGAAGCACAGGAAGTTAACAAGTGGAGGGGTAAGCATCGCATTAAATACTGCGGATTGACCATAGCTATGAGTAAAACAGTTCATAATCTTTATATAAGTGTAATGGTGTTTACCGTGTTGGTAGTAACACTTTATCTCTCCTATATCGGATACGATTACTATTCAAATCCACTGGAGGAACGATTTTATCATCCACAACATGAGTGGTTTAAGCCCAGTGGTGCATTTGGTCATGGTTTGGGTATTGTGGGTAGTTTGATGATTTTGTTTGGTGTATCGATATACATTTTGCGAAAGCGGTATAATTTTCTTTCGAGGCAAATCCGGTTAAAGTACCTTCTGGAGTTTCATATTTTTCTTTGCACGTTAGGTCCGATACTGATTCTTTTTCATACCGCCTTTAAGTTCGGAGGAATTGTTTCCATTGCTTTCTGGAGCATGGTGGCGGTGGTATTTAGTGGCGTCATCGGTCGGTTTGTATATATACAGATACCACGTACCATTGAAGGGCGTGAGCTTACCTTGAATGAAGTGAAAAATATGAAGGAACATATATCAAATGTACTTCGGCAAACCCTCGGTATGGATAATGAATTGAACCGTCTGATCCTCTCTTTTGCCGGAAATGGTGATATCCCCGATTTGAAGTCCCAGTCAACTGCGGCACCAGAACGAAAGTCAACGTCCATAGGTGCCATCAGGCGAATTTTAAAAAATAAAAAAATAGACAGGCCTCACCGAAACAAGATCATCCGGTTGATCCGGGAAGAAATTTCCCTATCAGGAAAAATAAAAAGGTTACAGCGAATGCAGCAGCTTTTCAAATACTGGCATGTGGCACATTTGCCTTTTGCCATCATTATGCTGATCATATTAATTGTGCATGTCGCGGTTACGCTGTCGTTTGGTTATAAATGGATATTCTGATGGAGGTACTTCTTGAACAAATCATCATCTATGGATCAGTACTTCTGCTGTGTGGTGTGATCATTTACTTTTATTTGAGACATCATAAAAACAAATCAAGGGAAACGCAGCTAAAAGTTTCCATCGCTAAATCAGAAGGTCTATTTGAACCCGTTTCACTTCATCCGTACATTAATCTTGATATCTGCATTGGAAGTGCAGCATGTGTTGCCGCTTGTCCTGAAAAGGATATTCTGGGGCTGGTAGATGGAAAAGCAACAGTTATCAATGCTTCCAATTGTGTGGGTCATGGAGCATGCTTTCATGCTTGCCCGGTCGAAGCGATTTCACTTCGGATTGGAACGGAAACACGAGGTGTTGAATTGCCGCATGTGGATGAAAGCTTCGAAACGAATATCAGGGGTATTTACATCGCAGGTGAACTGGGAGGGATGGGATTAATTAAAAATAGTGTGGAACAAGGACAGCAGGCTGTTGAAAACATAGTCAAGCGAAGACATGCCTCTATACAAGATGTGTTAGATGTAGTTGTTATTGGGGCAGGACCTGCCGGAATTTCAGCATCGCTTACTGCAAAGAAGCATGGGTTATCCTGCATTACGCTTGAACAGGATTCGTTGGGAGGCACGGTTTACACATTTCCTCGATCTAAGGTGGTGATGACAGCGCCTATGGATCTGCCACTTTTTGGTAAAGTGAAATTAACGGATACTTCAAAGGATGAATTACTGCAATTGTGGAGAAAAGTTACTTCAGAAAATAATATTGCAATCAGGCAAAACACCAAAGTGGAAGAAATACTTCCATTGGCCAATGGAACCTTCAGGCTCACTACCAATAAAGGAGAAGAATACATAAGTCAAAATGTTGTCTTGGCGATAGGAAGGAGAGGCACCCCCAGGAAATTAGGCGTTATTGGTGAAGATCTGCAAAAAGTAGCTTATCGACTGTTAGAGCCGGAGCGAATTTCGGGTAAAAAAATTATTGTAGTAGGCGGTGGAGATTCTGCGGTTGAGTCTGCGATATTGTTGAAAGATCAGAATGAGGTTATCCTTTCGTATCGAAAAGATAAACTTTCGCGGATAAAACCCAAGAATAAAGAAAGCATTGATCGTGCCCTGGCTGACCGGTCACTGCGTGTTATGTTTAATTCTGAACTGATTGCCATTAATGCGAATTCCGTTTTGATTAAAACCGATAAGGATACAATAACGGTTGAGAACGACCTGGTATACATTTTTGCAGGCGGTGAGCTGCCAACACAATACCTTGAAAAGGTAGGAATTAAGATTACCAAGAGATTTGGACACATTATGAGGAAACACAATTAGCCATTGAAAGGATTCGGCTTACATAGTACAGCTTTGTTTTTGGTGCTTGTTGCAACCGGCAGCTTCGGCCAGATTTCTCCCGGAGATTTATCCAGGGCTCATGCTGAATATGAGGGAATGAGCAATTGTACGTTGTGCCACGATCTGGGTAAAAAGGTTTCGAATAGTAAATGCCTTGATTGTCATAAAGAAATCAGGGCAGGCATTTCTCAAAAGAAAGGGTACCATGCTAACCCAACGGTTACAAAAAAGGATTGTTTCGAATGTCATAGTGAACACCATGGACGCAAGTTCGAGATGATTCGTTTTGATGAGGCGAAATTTGAACATGACCTGACCAGTTATCCGCTTGAAGGAAAGCATACTACGATTGACTGCCGGAGTTGTCATAAACCCGAAAACATTCAGGATTCTAAACTCAAAAAGCGAAGCAATACGTTTCTTGGTCTCAACCAGGAATGTATTACCTGTCATAATGATTACCATCAGAACACGTTGTCTAAAACCTGCATGGAATGCCACGACATGAATACATTCAGGCCGGCCTCCAAATTCGATCATAACAAGGCGGCATTTAAGTTACGCGGCAAGCACAAGGAAGTTGATTGCATTGAATGCCATCAGAAAAGTGTTAAGAGCGGTAAAGAATTCCAGGCATTCACAGGGGTTCAATTTGCTGAATGCACTTCCTGTCATCAGGATCCGCACAACAATCGTATACCCGGCAAGTGCACACAATGTCATACCGAGAATTCGTTTACTGAATTCCGGGGTAAAGGTAATTTTGATCATTCAAAAACCGGTTTTCAGCTAAAAGGCAAACACGCTGCTGTGGATTGTTTTGCTTGCCATAAAAACAACCACGAAGCGGCAAGTATTTTCCAACGTACTCCGCCTGTTATGGAATCACAATGTGCCTCCTGTCATAAGGATGTACATGAGGGTAAGTTTGGTGCCAATTGTGCACAATGCCATACAGAGACTGGATTCACAACCCTGAAGTCGGGAATAAAAACTTCATTTAATCATGATGTTACCGATTTTCCGCTGAACGGAATGCATGTTGGTGTTGATTGCAAAGCCTGTCATAAGGAGAATTACAGCAAGCCTATTGATTTTTCGTTGTGCAAAAACTGTCACGCGGATTATCACCAGGGTGAGTTCAGGAAAAACGGTGCATCACCCGATTGTGCAGAATGCCACTCGGTGATGAAGGGTTTTGAACATACTACCTATACGGTTGAAAGACATCAGAAAACCCGGTTTGCCTTGCAAGGCGCGCATAGTGCTACACCTTGTTTTGCGTGCCATGTAAGTGAGGAAAAGTGGAAATTTAAAAATATAGGGACTTCCTGTGCGCAGTGTCATAACGATGTACATGAAGCCCGATTTGCCATTAATGGCATAACCGATTGTACTCGATGTCATGATTCAGAGAATTGGTTTCCCCGAAAATTCGATCATAATCTGACTGCATTTCCATTGGAAGGTCGTCATGCTGAAATTGAATGTAAGGAGTGCCACAAATCAAAAGAGATTAATGGTAAGCTGGTAGTAATTTATAAAATAGAAAAATTTCAATGCATCGATTGTCATCAATAATTCTTGTCATAGTGGGTTGTGTGCAGGCAGTAGCACAATCTCCGCACGGTACATCCCTGAAAATTGACTGTGCTGCTTGTCATAATCCGGATGCGTGGAAGCCGCTTCGTCAAACCTTACAGTTCAACCATAATGAAACAGACTTTGCATTAGAGGGTATCCATCAGGTTACGGATTGCAAGGCATGCCATACTTCGCTTGTGTTTGAAGATGCTCCATCGCAATGTTTTAGTTGTCATACCGACATTCATAATATGACGGTGGGAAATGATTGCGCCCGGTGCCATACGCCACAGAACTGGATGGTAGACAATATTCCTGAATTGCATGAACAAAGTGGATTTCCGCTGATTGGTGCGCATAGTGTTGTTGCCTGCACGGAATGTCACATCTCGGAAACCAACCTGCGGTTTAATCCCATCGGTAATGACTGTGTAAATTGTCATCGGGATGATTACGAAGCAACCACCAATCCGAATCATTCCGATGCAGGTTATTCGACCAATTGTATTGAATGCCATGATCCATTATCATTAGGATGGCAGGCTGAGCTTGTCAATCATGATTTTTTTCCGCTGGTACAAGGGCACGATACACATGACTGCAAACTTTGCCATCAGACAGCTAACTATGCGGATGCTTCTCCTGAATGTGTGAGTTGCCATATGGATGATTATTCCGCAACTAAAAATCCGAATCATACTGAGGTTAATTTTTCCACTCAGTGTGAACAATGTCATACCATAGCCGGATGGGTACCAGCTGCATTTGACCATGATGCATTCTATCCGTTGCTGGGTGCGCATAAAGCCATAGAAAATAATTGTATCCAATGTCATGCTAATGGGTATGAAAATACTCCGAATACCTGTGTAGGCTGTCATCAGGATGATTACAATCAGACTACAAACCCGAATCACGTCAGCGCACAATTCTCAACGGATTGCAAACTATGCCATACTGAAAATGCCTGGGAACCAGCCGAATTTGACCACGATGGAATGTATTTCCCCATCTACAGCGGAAAACACAAGGATAAATGGAACTTATGCACCGAATGCCACACCAGTGCCAGCAACTATGCGGTTTTCAGTTGCATTGATTGCCACGAACATAGCAATAAAGCCGAAGTTGATGATGACCATAAGGAAGTGAACGGTTACACCTATACAAGTACTTCCTGTTTGTCATGCCATCCAAACGGTGATTAGTGTAGAATGAATTATAAAATAGTTTTTTTGGTGCTGTTGGTTGTTTCGCTTGCCGATGAATGTTTAAGTCAAAAAGACAACAGCATTCTAACCGGCAAAGTTACGTTCATCACATCAACGAATGTTTATGTTCGGTTTGATAATACTCAGAACATTGCCATCGGAGATACATTATGGCAGTCGCGCAATGGAAAATTAACACCGGTTTTACGGGTTAGTAATAAATCCTCTTCTTCATGCGTGGCCTCTGGTGTAGGTGGATATGAAGCAACGGTTGGTGATTTGATGATTCACCGTCCGGCAATCCATGTAACGGAGCCTGTAAATGAAGATCAGAGAATGCCACCGGTAACAGAAATTGAGAACAGGACAAGGCAGGGAAAAGCAATCCGGGGAAGCATTTCTGCATCAAGCTACAGTTCGATCTCCTCCATCCGGGATGATTTGCACAGAACCATGTATCGATTGTCCTTGCGTGCACCGGCTATTAATAATTCTAAATTCTCATTTGAAACGTATCTGAATTACAGGCAAACCTTTATAAGCAGTGACAGCTTCTCATTAAAAAAGCAAGCTGATATCTTTGATGTTTATAACCTGTCCGTTCGGTATAATGCAAGTCCTACTTTATCCTTTACGGTAGGAAGAAAAATTAATTCGAGTGTCTCATCCATTGGCGCCATTGACGGTCTTCAGGCCGAGAAGTTTTTCGGGAGTTTTTATACCGGTGTAATTGTGGGTTTCCGACCGGATATACTGGATTATAAGTTCAATTCCGATCTTCTTCAATACGGTGGATACATTGGCATCAAGACCGACAGCAGGATGCTGTATTCGTTAACCACGCTGGGAGTACTGGAACAAACCAATAACGGTGAAATTGACAGACGATACATGTACTTTCAACATTCCAGTACGATTAATGGAAAATTAAACCTGTTTTCTTCGCTTGAACTGGATCTGTATAGCCTAATTAATGGAACGATTAGCAACGAGCCCAGGCTAACGAATTTGTTTGTATCTGCTGGTTATAGGTTTAGCAGGAAGGTTGACATTACACTTTCCTATGATACCCGTAAACAAATACTTTATTATGA
>JALOMY010000370.1 GCA_025455225.1 Cyclobacteriaceae bacterium
GACTGAACCCGATCATGGATCGAATCCATCGGGTATGGTTACGAATTTTAAAGACATGGGGGATCACTACCTGTTGAATGGCGCCAAAATGTGGATCTCGAATTCACCCAAAGCGGATGTAGCTGTTGTGTGGGCCAAGAATGAAGCCGGCCGTATTCATGGTCTGATTGTGGAACGCGGGATGCCCGGCTTTACTACTCCTGAAACCCATGGAAAATGGTCGTTACGTGCCAGTGTCACCGGTGAACTGGTTTTTGATAATGTTAAGGTTCCCAAGGAAAATTTACTTCCCGGTAAAAGCGGATTAGGTGCACCCATGATGTGCCTGGATTCTGCGGGGGCGATTGGTGCTGCCATGGATTGTTATGATTCCGCCCGCAGGTATGCTCTCGAACGCATCCAGTTTGGCAAACCTATCGCTTCGTTTCAGTTGGTTCAGAAAAAATTGGCTGAGATGCTTACCGAAATCACGAAAGCCCAGTTGTTGAACTGGAGGCTCGGCACCTTGCTGAATGAAGGCAAGGCAACAACAGCACAGATTTCGCTCGCCAAACGAAACAATGTACAGGTCGCTCTGGAAATTGCACGGGAAGCCAGGCAGATACACGGTGGCATGGGCATAACAGGCGAATACCCGATTATGCGCCATATGGCGAACCTGGAATCGGTGATCACTTATGAAGGTACTCACGATATCCATTTATTAATCCTCGGTAAGGAGATTACTAATATTCAGGCGTTCGTTTGAATTAATCGATTACCTAATTAACAACACCAGTAATGGTAATGCGCTGTACAGGATTACGCGGGTCGTTTGAGTAAACGGTAATCGATTTGTTTTGTGTGCCCTTTCGATCCTGGGGATTAAAGGTGATGGTTACGATAGTACTTTCACCTGCTTTGAGTGCTTGTTTTTCAGCCACGGCATGCAGGCACGAACAATTTCCGACCAGCGCCCGTATTTCAAGTGGAGATTTTCCATAATTGAAAAGTTGTAGCTCCCGTGAAACCGGTTGATTCTGCCGTAAAGAACCAAAATCAACGGAAGAACTTCCGGGTCGTAACATCGGAGCCTTGGCTAACTCTTCCGGTTTGAGTTCCTCAAAATAATCTTCCAGGGTTGCGTATACCGTAAATGATTTTTCCGGTTCAAGTTCATCATCCGAATGCAATACAATATTATCTGACTGAAATCCATACTGATTTTTTTGCAGCCCGTTGTAGGCCAGCTTGATCATTCCCTTGCCATTGGGTGCAAGCGTTGAAGGCTCAACCTGTACACGGATGTAGGCAGGAGCATTAACACGTTCGGTGAAGGTAATGGGTTTGTTACCGGCATTCAGAATCTCAAATTCCCGGGTAACAAATTCATCCTTTCGATAAACCTTGCCCAGGTTGAAAGAAAGACTGCGCAACCTCACATTGCCAAGAGCAGCTTTTAACTCAGACGATGAAGCTTTGCTTCGCGATGTTACCGTTCCTTTGATTTGAAGTACAATGGGCTGATTGTCGTAATCGGTTGTGACGGTAAGAGATTTATTAAAAAAACCCGGCCTGCCTTTTGGGTCGAAGGAAGCTTTTATAATTCCAGTTTTACCGGGTATGATGGGCTCCTTGCTCCAGCCTGGTGTTGTACAGCCGCATGATGGTTTAACCGAAAGAATCTGAACCGGCTTATGGCCTGAATTGGTAAAAACAAACTCATGGATAACCGGACCATCTTCCTCGATTACATTGCCAAAATCATAAGATTCTTCTTTGAATTGAATGGGCTTATTAACCTGTGCCTGTAAAGACACGCCCGTGAAAATCAGAAATACCAATACACAACATCTGCTCATAATCATCCGGAAATAAATCGATTACAAAAGTAAAACATAAATCCGTTTGAGTTATTTTATTTTCTTTGCGGCATGACACGCATTTTAACCGGTATTCAAAGCAGCGGAAGGCCTCATTTGGGTAACCTGTTGGGGGCTATCATCCCGGCCATTAAACTTTCAAAAAACCCTGACAACGAATCGTTCTTTTTTATTGCCGATCTCCATTCCTTAACAACGATTAAAGATTCGCAAGTTCGGAGTGACAATGTACGGGCCGTGGCTGCTGCCTGGCTTGCCTTCGGATTTGATGTAGAAAAAAATTACCTCTACCGTCAGTCGCGCATACCGGAAGTATGTGAGCTGGCCTGGTATTTAAACTGCTTCACGCCCTTCCCGATGCTGGCCAATGCCCACTCTTTTAAAGATAAAGCAGACCGGTTGTCGGATGTGAATGCGGGTTTGTTTACGTACCCCGTTCTGATGACGGCCGACATCATTCTATACGATGCGAATGTTGTACCCGTAGGGAAAGATCAGAAGCAACACCTGGAAATGGCTCGCGACATTGCAACTTCCTTTAATCTTCAGTACGGTGAAACCTTTGTTATACCAGAGGCCCGCATTGAAGAACATCTGATGGTGATTCCTGGAACGGACGGACAAAAAATGAGTAAGTCCTACGGGAATATTATCGATATCTTTTTACCGGATAAACAGTTATTAAAACAAATCAAGTCCATCGTTTCCGATAGCACTCCTCTTGAAGCCCCGAAA
>JALOMY010000371.1 GCA_025455225.1 Cyclobacteriaceae bacterium
ATCAAGGAACTCGAAAAGGCTGATATTGTTTTCTTTGGCGAAAGTCATAACGACCCTATTTCACATTGGCTGGAGATTGAAGTAATGAAAAGTCTGTATAAAAAAAATCAGCAACTCACGCTGGCCATGGAAATGTTTGAAGCCGATGACCAGCTTATAATGAATGAATATCTGAAAGGAACCATTGATGAAAAACAATTGCTGAAAGAAGCGAAGGTGTGGGATAATTACAACACGGATTACAGACCTATGGTAGAGTTTGCCAAAGCGAAAAAACTTCCGGTGGTTGCATCCAATATTCCAAGGCGCTATGCCAACCTGGTTTATCGCAAGGGGGTAATGGCCCTTGATTCGCTTTCCGCGGAATCAAAACAATGGATTGCACCACTTCCGGTTGAAATTGATCTTTCGTTGCCCGGATATAAAAGTATGATCACCGCTATGGGTCCGCATGCCAGCAGCGGCACAGCCGAAAACATGGCGCGCTCACAGGCATTTAAAGATGCCACGATGGCGCACTTTCTTCTGAAGTATAAAAAAGGACAAGTGTATCATGTGAATGGATCGTATCATTCTAAAAATGGTGAGGGCATAATCTGGTATGTGAAAAAGGCACAACCTAACATTAAAGTTGCCACCATCCATGTAACAGAACAATCTCAGATCGATAGTCTTGAGGATGCTACCAGGAAGGCAGCTGATTTTATTATCTGTGTGCCGAAAGATATGACCAAAACTTATTGATGAATCAACACATTGCCCATATCACCTTAGTAGTAAATGACTATGATGAAGCGATAACGTTTTATACCCGGAAACTTCACTTCAGATTAATCGAGGATACGAAGCTCAATGAAACAAAACGATGGGTGAAGATAAGCCCGCCAGGAAATAGTAATTTTTGTTTGCTACTGGCTAAGGCAGCTAATGAAGAACAAAAAAGCAGGGTTGGAAATCAAACCGGTGGCCGCGTGTTTCTTTTTCTCTACACCGATAATTTTCAACGTGATTTTGAAAATCTCATTCAACAAGATGTGGTCATCATAAGACCCCCTTCTGTGGAAGAGTACGGTACGGTAGCTGTCTTTGCCGACCTGTATGGAAATCTCTGGGACTTGATTGAACCCTCGCAACACTAAGTGTGCATTTTTGTACAATCAAACTGTACAAAACCGGATAGTTAAATGGCTGTGTTATGGCCTGATTCGTCTAAAAAGAAGATTTTATATTTGGCCTGCGCTTTGTTGAATTGCGTTTAAAATAACAGCGATGAGAACCTTTATCGGACTTGTACTTTGGTTTATTCTTTTTGTAATCTGCTGGCCAATCGCCTTGATCATGCTGGTGCTCTTCCCATTTGTATGGTTGATTCTTTTGCCCTTCCGGATTGTTGGCTTTACGCTGGATGTGGTGTTCAGCGTGATTAAAGGAATAGATGCAGCTAACGCCACAAGTACCGAAAACCAATTCCAGGCCATGGCCTTAATGGCGAATAATACCGCTGCTATGTAAAGCATGAACAATACTCCGTGGATCCATCCGGTAACTTTCACCGCCATTGGCAAGTCAAAATAATATTTTAGTGGCATCGCAATAAGTAAAAGGAACATGAAGGAAACACCTTCAATTAACCCGATGATGCGTAACGTATGTATGCGATTTTTCATTCTGCTGTCTGAACCTGATAAATTGAAATTGTTTTATCCTTGCGGATCGTATAATAACCCATGTAAATCAATATGATGCCAAGAAGTTCGGTCACATACAATACTTCGGTATAACCAAATTTGGTAAACGACCCGCCTATACCCGGTAACAAACCTCCGAAGGCAATAAATACATTTCCAACAAATCTGGCTTTATATAAACTGTCTTTGCTATAGCGATAGGCTGAATATGTAGCACCCCCTACAAGAAATACAAATGCGTACATATTTACAAAAGGTGTAACCAACCTCACCTTGCTCCATTCCAAAACTTTACCGGTCAGTCGTGTGGGTTCTACCAGTGAATAATCTATTGGAGAAGCCATAACAAAAGCAGAAGCCACAATAATTACTGCTACCACTGCATACATCATGATATCGGCTGTGCGCTTTTTAAAAATCAAATAGACCGAACCTTGTGCGAGCGGAAATCCTCCCAGCAACGCACCGAGAATATACCATGATTTAAATACCGGTTCGCTCCACCCAAATAAACCAACAATTGCTTCTGTCAGTGTTCCAAGTCCATAACACAATACTCCGGTCATCCACCAGAACAAGTATGACGGCTTCTGCTTATATATCCAATGTTGATATAAGACGTAAAAAAATATACCAGATAGTACGGTGGTGAGAATGGGTATTTTCTGAACGAATTCAATCATTATATTTTATTTAAATAATGAGGCTGTCTCAAAAGTCAACTAAAATATGAAACGTCATTCCGGCCCTGCCTTTGCCGGAGCGGCTTCGCGCAGGCAGGCTTGTGCCGGAATCCCGTTGAGTACACCTCAAATCGGGATCGCCCCGATGCATCGGGGCAATGACAAACATACTTTTGAGACAGACTCATTATGAACATCCAGTGATCTAATTAATTAAACATGCGCGTTGCATTTGGCTGATACACATAGCGGAATGTGTAATAGCGTGCCTCATTAGTAAACGTAGGGTTAGCCGGTGCATCTTTGTAATAACTGATGATCTCCATTTTCACATAACGATCATCGGAAGTCTTCACAACAATGATTTTTCCAGCGGTTGGTTTGTTTACCATCGCTGCGCCATCATAGGTGTACCAACCCTGGCCTGAGCCCGTAGGTATCGCCAGGTTTGCATTTGGCGCACCCGCAATCGGAGCAGGATCATTATCAGTCTTATAACCTGTTTCAGGCGCTTCCATGAGTTCATCAAAAATTCCATTCACAATCTGTGCCTGTGATCTGCCAGGGCCGCTGGTGTTGCTATTTACAATAATGGTAGTACCGTTAAAACCCAGATCCCATTTGCTGGTAGCACTGTCGGCATGCGCGACAATTTCACCTGTTTTAAAACTGAAGAATGTAAATTGCCTGGTAAGACCGGTTGGTTGTCCGGTATTAGGATTAAATCCTGTGCCCGGATCGGCTGGCAAGTTGCTAAACGTAGTGGCAACTACCGGAAGTGGCGCATCCTCTTCGTTACAGGCGGTAAATAAAATTGCAAAACCTGCAATTATAAATAAAGACAATACTGATTTAACTAAATTCATGTGTATGTAAATTGATTAAGGTTGAACATTCTTTTTTGAAAATGAGTAACTGATACTGGTATATAACAATCGACCGGGAAGGTTAGGGATCAACACCGGTTCGGTATAATCGAATAAATTATCCACACCGGCCTGAATTCGAAATGCATTCTTAATTGTTTTTGCAACTGAAATATTTACTAATGCATATCCGGGAACGAAGTTGTCATACACATCTAAGATTGAGTTGCTGTTCACATCGGAAGGAGGAATAGTTTCACCCTGAATATTTCCACGGATATCACCGATGCCATATTTGCCGCGATAGATTACACGTAAACTTCCTTCCCAACCGCTGGGTTTATGA
>JALOMY010000372.1 GCA_025455225.1 Cyclobacteriaceae bacterium
CTTCAGCCATTCTTCTGTCTATCCTGTTATATCTGAGGGCATGACGATTCATGCCATCGACCTGGCTCACCCCTTACTGCCGGATAATGAACGCATTGCCAATTCAATAGCCTTGGGTGATCCTCACAAGGTATTTATTATTACAGGAGCTAACATGGCGGGAAAGAGCACCTTTCTCAGAACCCTGGGAGTAAACCTGGTACTGGCCTTGAATGGAGCTCCGGTGTGTGCACGCGAATTTTCCTGCCCGGTAGTTGGTTTGCGGACCGGCATGCGGGCCAACGATTCTTTAAAGGATCATCAGTCGTATTTCTATGCCGAACTGCAACGGTTAAAAATTATTATGGATGAATTGCGAAGGGGTGAACCGTTATTTGTTCTGTTGGATGAAATATTGAAGGGAACAAATTCAACCGACAAGTTGAATGGATCTGTTTCTTTATTAAAGCAACTGGCACAGTACAATTGCCTCGCGGTTGTGGCCACACACGATCTTGCACTAGGAAGCCTCGAAGATGAGCTCCCTGGCCTGGTTATCAATTATCACTTTGAACCGACCATTGATAACGATCAATTGGCATTCGACTACCGCTTAAAGCGCGGTATTGCCGAAAAAATGAATGCATCCTTCCTGATGCGTAAAATGGGCATTATTCAATAATGACATTACATTAAGATTTGGTTACATTCGTAGTCACGAAGTAATTGTCACTTTCACAATCAAACCAAGTTTAATTATGACTACACGCAGACAATGGCTCAAGTCCGCAATAGCAGCGGGTGCTGGTTTACCCTTAAGTTTATCGTTGGTTGAGCAATTGATGGCCGCACCAGTAAGTAGAGCCGAACGGCTTCACGGAATCGAACCTATACTGAACGGTAAATTGGTCCGGTTAGGATCAAATGAAAATCCGTATGGCCCTTCAGAAAAAGCGCGTAAAGCCATTATTGAAAGTATTGTGGAGGGTAACCGGTATGCCCATGATGTGGCTCGTCAGCTGCGGGACGCGATAGCAAAGAAGGAAGGTATTGCACCTGAATATGTGTTGATGGGGTGCGGCTCATCAGAGCTTTTATGTTTAACCGGTATGTCGGTTGGCCTGGAGGGAGGCGCTGTTCTTTCAGCTTATCCAACTTTCCGGTTGTTAATGGATTATGCAACAAAATTCAATGCGCGCTGGGACAAAGTTGATCTGGATGCCAATATGGTCCACAACCTGGAAGCCATGGCATCTGCGGTGAAAAGCGATACCAAAGTCATTTTTGTTGTTAATCCGAATAATCCAACGGGAACCATACTTGATTCCGTTAAGCTTAAGAATTTCTGCATCGAAATGGCGAAGAAGGCCACTGTCTTTGTTGATGAAGCTTATGTGGAATTTCTGGATCAGCCGGAAAAGCATACAATGATTGGATTAGTAAAGGAAGGACATAACGTGATTGTCTCCAGAACTTTTTCGAAAGTGTACGGATTAGCCGGGTTGAGAATAGGATATTTGATCGGGCAACCGGATACGTTGAAGAAAATGGCCGATCGCCAGGTGTGGGGAAATAACAACCAAGCTGGATTAGCAGCTGCCAAAGCCAGTTTGGAGGATCAGGAATTTATTCAGATGACCAGGAAGAAAAATGCTGAAGCCCGTGATTATTTCTGCAAATACCTCGATAGCAAGAAATGGTTTTATGGTAAATCACATGCGAATGTAGTTTTATTACCTGCTCCTAAAGACGGTAAAACCATACTGGAAGAAACGGAGAAGCGCGGATTTCAAATTCGGGTATGGGATTACCAGGATAAGGAATGGTGCCGCGTTAGTATTGGTACGCTTGATGAGATGAAGGCGTTCACCAAAGCGTTCGATCAGATTGTTGCTTGACCTGTTTTGTCTAAAGGAATACATTGAAGTTATAGAAAGCGGAAACTCTGATTTAGTTCTCCAGAAGGAACACGCTTTAATTATTAAAATTACCGTATGGATTACCACTCGGATGGCGGATGCTTTCAGCGTAATTTGTGTGTATGGAAGTTTTCATAGGCATTATAAACAAGGGTGCAGACCCTTTGCCGTACAATGTTTTTAGTGTTTAATATTTAATTTCTCCCTAAACCTATTTAATACTTTATTCTGGTCTAAACTCGCATATCCAATTTGTTTAGCATCCTTATTCAGAGTACCTTGCGATAATATTTTACATCACATCCTGTTTGTTTTTGCATCTCATTTTTTTTCACATTCTATTTACTGTTTAATGACTTCAAAACTTAAATTCGTTGATTCGAACAAATCTCAATTTTTCACGACCGTAAAAGAAAGAGTCGATAACTACTTTGTCTCTAACAACATTTCAAATTTGTATATAACCATCATTAGTGGTGTATTGATGCCCAACCTGTGGTTGATGTTAGTCGCCTGTTTATTATTAGGTTTCTTTGGTGCGATGATTGGGTTTAATGTATCGCACGATGCCATACACGGTTCGTTTTCTTCGAAACCCTGGGTGAATAAATTGTTGAGCTATTCGTTTTATTTTATTGGCGCCAATCCCTATATGTGGAATATTTCACACAATGTGGTGCATCATACGTTTACCAACATTCCTGGTCATGACGAAGATATTGAAGTAGCGCCTGGCTTGATCAGACTTTCACCTACCGATAAAGTCAATTGGATTCAGCGATACCAACAGTATTATGCATTTCTGTTGTATGGGGTCGCGGCTATTTCCTGGATTTTCAGAAAAGATTTCAAGAAGTTTTATCAGTCTAAAATTGGCAACTATAACAATACTCATCACCCGGCTTCTGCTCATTTTAATTTGTATTTCTTTAAAATCCTGTATTATTTCTTAACTATTGCCGTACCGTTAATGATGCTGGATATTACTGTTGGCCAGTTTTTGATTGGTTACATAAGCATGTTGTTGATGAAGGGGTTCGTAATAGGTTTGGTGTTTCAATTGGCCCATGTGGTTGAAGGAACCACATTTCCGGAACCCAATGATGAGAATAATATTGAAGAAGCCTGGGCGGTGCATCAGATGTGTACAACAGCTAATTTCGCCAGAAACAGTTGGTTGACTTCGTTTCTTTGTGGTGGTCTAAATATGCAAATCGAACATCACCTGTTTCCTAAAATTTGCCACATACATTATCCGGCTATTTCGGAAATTGTCAAGCAAACAGCAATTGAACAAGGTGTGCCGTATATCGAAAACAGAACCTTTTGGAGTGCACTGGCTTCGCATTACCAGATGCTGAAACGTTTTGGGGCAGGCGAATTTGTTTCTGAAAAAAGAAGCGAATTGATGGCCGCTTAATGATGTGTGGTTTTGGAATACGATTCGCAGCCTTGACTATACTCTCAAGCTTTTAATTCAGCAAGAATAGTTTTTCCACCCGTTGTAACGTCTCCGATTTTTACACGGATGTCTGCATCAAGCGGAAGAAAGACATCCACCCGCGAACCAAACTTTATAAATCCAAATTCTTCGCCTTGTTCAAGCCGCTGGCCTTGTTGTACGTAACATTTGATTCTTCGGGCTAACGCACCGGCAATCTGGCGAAACAATATTTCCACTCCGTTATCCATTTGGGCAACTACGGTGGTGCGTTCGTTTTCTGTACTTGATTTCGGATGCCAGGCCACAAGGTATTGCCCCGGGTGATACTTATAATAACTGATTTGTCCACCAACTGGCATGCGGTTAACATGAACATTAATGGGTGACATAAAAATCGATACTTGTTTACGCCTGCTTCTCAAATACTCAACTTCTTCGGTTTCTTCAACGACCACTACTTTCCCATCAGCAGGGGCCAGCACAACCTTCGGGTTTTTTTGTACTGTGAAAATTGGATTGCGGAAGAACTGGAGAATTAAAACATAAATCACAAGGCAAATGCCTATAACACTATTTCTAATTACAGTGGCCCCTGGTAAGAAATAGTCAAATGTCCAGATAATAGCAACAAAGACAATCAGTAAAACAAAAAGTAAAGTTCGTCCTTCTTTATGAATAGTCATTTGAATCAATGGAAAGTTTACGAAATGAAATTATAGCCTGATTATAGATTTATACCTGTAACAAAGGTAGGTCTTTTGATGCAATCAGTACGTAAAAAAGCAGCAGGAACTCCTGCTGCTTTTAAAATCATAGATTGCTAATGTTGAATTCTTCTATTATCCACCGCGATACTTATAGGTCTTAGCTACTTTATCGATTGCCACCATATAGGCAGCGATACGCATGGAAACTTTATAATCGTTGGCAGTTTTGTAAACGTTATTG
>JALOMY010000145.1 GCA_025455225.1 Cyclobacteriaceae bacterium
CAGAGTTATAGTGATTAGAATCATTGCAAGGGCCATAATCAGCACTTACATTTGTTTAAAATTAATCTAAATAAGGATGGATAGTGGCCATAGGAATGTTGCACAGATGAAACCCGGTGAAGTGGCTATAATTTCGGATTTATTGGATGAATTCGTGGCAGTTAAGCTCATGGAAATGGGTTGTTTGCCCGGGGCTACTATCCGCTTTAATTTTCGAGCTCCCTTGGGCGACCCGATTTGCATAACGGTTTCCGGTTACGAATTGTCGTTGCGGATTGAAGAAGCTTCCACCATTTCAATTCTCGATTAATGGCTGGTTCAGGTATGCTTAAGATTGCATTGGTCGGAAATCCGAATTCCGGTAAATCTTCCTTATTCAATTTTCTTACGGGTTTGAATCAAAAGACGGGCAATTTTCCCGGAGTTACTGTTGAAAAACACGTAGGCCAGTGCAAGATGCCGGATAAGTCAACAGCACAAATTATTGATTTGCCCGGAATCTATAGTTTATATCCCCGCAGTCTTGATGAACAAATAGTTTCTGAATATCTACTTTATCACAAATCACCTGAGTGCCCGGATAAAGTTGTTGTAATCGTTGATGCCACCAACCTCAAACGCAGTTTACTTCTGGTTACCCAAATTATTGATGTGGGGCTGCCCACTATTCTTGTATTGAATATGATGGATCTGGTAGCCAAGGCAGGAATAAGCTACAATCTGAAAGCGCTTGCAGATGAGTTGGGAGTTCCGGTAGTTCCGATTAATGCACGAACCGGAACCGGAATTGATCAATTGAAGAAAGTTCTTTCAGAGCCCACTCCGGTTTCATCACGAACAATATTCCCGGTCTTCGATGAATCAAAAGAAGGAGTTAAGGCACTTCGTGATCACCTGGGTGTAGATAATGATTATGAAGCCTATCAATATTTGCAGCAACCCAACACACTGAGTTTTCTTAAACCGGAAGAACGGGCATTCATTGATCAGATAAAACAAACATTTCAGTTTTTTCCAGGGAAATTCCATGGTGCTGAAACCGTACAACGATATGGGTACATTCAATCTTTACTCGATAAAGTAACGATTCATCCAGCTGATGCTACTAAGGTACGGAAGTCAACAAAGCTGGATAAAATCCTGACGCATAAAGTTTGGGGCTATGGCATTTTTCTGGCGATCTTATTTTTGATTTTTCAATCTATTTTTGCGTGGGCAACAGTGCCGATGGATTTCATCGATGGCGTATTCGCCAGCCTGAGCAACTTCCTGAGTGAATCATTACCTGAAGGCCCGCTTGCTTCACTGCTGGCACAAGGAATTGTTCCAGGTATTGGAGGTATAGTAATATTCATTCCTCAGATCGCGATTTTATTTGCATTCATTTCAATTCTGGAAGAGTCGGGTTATATGGCACGCGTAGTCTTTCTTATGGATAAGATCATGCGCAAGTTTGGATTGAATGGTAAAAGTGTGGTACCCTTAATGTCAGGAGTGGCTTGTGCAATTCCGGCTATCATGGCAACCCGAACGATTGATAACTGGAAAGAGCGCATTATTACCATTATGGTTACTCCCCTGATGAGTTGTTCTGCCCGTTTGCCGGTATTCACGATTCTTATCGCTTTAATCGTGCCCGAACAATTGGTTTGGGGTTTTTTCAATCTTCAGGGATTGGCCTTAATGGGACTTTATTTATTGGGTTTCGCAGCAGCATTGCTTTCGGCCTTATTAATCAAGGCATTGATACGGATAAATGAACGCAGCTTTCTCATCATGGAAATGCCGGCTTACCGTTGGCCAAAATGGTCAAATGTTGGAATCACCATCATGGATAAGACAAAAGCATTTATTCTTGAGGCCGGTAAAGTGATTCTGGCCATTGCGATTATTTTATGGGTTTTAGCCAGTTACGGACCTGGCGATAAGCTGGAGAATGCACGTACCTATGTACTTCAGGAAAACAAGGGTGATGCTATTGCAGAACAGGAACTGAATGACAGGATTGCTGCTTTTAAACTTGAACATTCTTATGCCGGCATTGTTGGAAAGAGTCTTGAGCCGGTTATTGCTCCATTAGGTTACGACTGGAAAATTGGCATTGCTTTAGTTACGTCATTCGCTGCCCGTGAAGTTTTCGTTGGCACAATGGCTACCATTTATAGCATAGGAAGCGAAGAAGATCAAACAACGATTAAGAGCCGCATGCGGGATGAAATTAATCCGGAAACCGGTGGCCCCAGGTACACCCCGGCCGTTGGCTTTTCCTTATTGGTGTTTTACACCTTTGCCATGCAGTGTATGAGTACGTTGGCTGTGGTTTATCGGGAAACCAAAGGTTGGAAATGGCCCTTGATTCAGTTGGCCTATATGACTATACTGGCTTATGCATCGGCCTTCGTGATGTACCAAATCCTATCATAAAGAGCTGGGTAATTAAGCCGGATACTTTTTACAAAGGACAGGATAGGAAAAGATGGAATAGCATAGACCATCTGAACATTCAATTCAATTCGTTAGAATTTAATTGGAATTACTTATAGATTAGTTTGTCAGTCAATTCCAGTTGAATGTTTAATCACTGAAGTATGCGTCTATTCTCCTCGATTATTTTCATCATGTTTATCCTGTTGTCCTGCCGGAAGCAGGCTACACCCATCAATCGATTTTCCGATCCTGTTTTAATCCGGATTGCTGACCTTCAGGACAGGAGAATGGTTGACAGCCTTGTATATTTCCTTAACAGTGAAAGCAGTGAATACCGGTATGCTGCAGCACTCGCTTTGGGTTCGGTACAGGATACTTCTGTTGTCGAAACACTGGGTCAGGTTTTCTTATCTGATGCAGACAGTAAGGTAAGGATGGCCGCTGCATTTGCATTAGGTCAGGCAGGGGGAATTCAATCCTATAATTATTTAAATAAAGCAAAAAACTTTTCAAATGAAATTGTAGGGGAAGCGTTGGCCAAGGTAATTTCAAAAGACAATTCAATACCAAGTGATTTGGCTCCCTGGGGAATTTATAGAATGGGCCTTAGGGGATTATCAGACTCAACTCTTTTTAACCGGGCAATTAAGATACTGGAATCGGGTAAAAAAGATGACGACCGATTGGCGGCAGCTCATTTCTTTATGCGTGGAGCATCAGAAATTCAACCGGCAGGTACAGTACTGTTGAATACTGCCCGAAATGATGCCTCCGTTTTTGTTCGAATGGCGGCAGCAGCAGCATTGCGAAAGATTCAATCGGTAGAAGTTCGTAATGAGTTGCAAAAACTTTTTGAAAGTGAACCTGATTTTCGGGTAAGAATTAATATTCTTCGGGCTTTACAACCATATCCTTTCAGTGCAATTTCGGGCACAATAATTAAAGCTTTGTCCGATGAAAATATCAATGTTGCCATAGAAGCTTCAGAGGGAATTCAATCCACAGTAAACGCACAGAATTATACTGAATTAGTATCGTTAGCACGCTCTGCGAGCAACTGGAAAGTACAAGCCAATTTGTACAAAGCAGCGCTTGCAACTACAGGACACAAGGAATTATCAGAAGAGATTATAAAAGCCTGTGAACAATCATCAAATCCTTATCAACAGGCGGCTTTGATTGATGCCCTTAGTAATGCACCAATGCAATATGAATTTGTAAGCAACCAACTTCTGAACAGTTCTATGCCGGTAATACGAACTTCATCCGCAAGTACACTGGTTGCGATGAGTAAGCACACCACGTTTGAGCCCGAAATGAAAACCGCATTTTTGAACATTTACAGAAAGGCCTTAAAACTTGAAGATCCAGCAGTATCAGGAATTATTGCAAATACCCTTGCAGATCCATCACTGAACTACAAAGCCCAGGTCAATGACATAAGTTTCTTGTATGAAGCCCGATCGAAACTGAAGCTGCCCAAAGACAATGAAGCTCTTCAGCCCATAGAGAAAGCCATTGCCTATTTTGAAAATAAGCCTGAGGTTCCTGAAGTTGTTAATGAGTTCAATCATCCTATCGACTGGAAGTTTGTAAGAACAATTCCGCGTGAGCAGCAAGTCGTTGTAAAAACCGATAAAGGTGACATTTATATGCAAATGCTGGTAGATGAAGCACCGGGCTCGGTAGCCAATTTTCTAAAGCTGGCATCGCAAGGGTATTTTAATGGGAAGAATTTTCACAGGGTTGTTCCGAATTTTGTAATTCAGGGCGGTTGTAACCGGGGTGATGGTTGGGGAAGTGAAGACTATTCCATTCGTTCCGAATTTTCATTGCGTAAGTATAAGGAAGGTTCAGTTGGAATGGCTTCAGCCGGAAAAGATACGGAAGGAACCCAGTGGTTCATTACACACTCGCCAACACCCCACCTGGATGGTCGATATTCGATTTTTGCCGAAGTGGTTGAAGGAATGGATGTGGTACACCGGATTGAAATTGGTGATAAGATCATTTCGGTTGACATTCTAAATCCGCCAGCTACAAAATAGATTAGTCGTGTGTTTCATTAAATTGCACCTCTAATTCATCGCAATTGAAAAAGCCTTTTTTTCAACAGAATTTCCGGATCGGTATTATTGGAGGTGGACAACTGGGCCGCATGTTAATCCAATCGGGTATTGATTATAACCTTTCGTTCTCTGTACTCGATCCGGATGCTCAGGCTCCTTGCAGAAACCTGTCGGATTTTCATCAGGGCAAATTAACCGACTATGATACAGTTTATCAATTCGGATTAGAATGCGATATTCTTACCATTGAAATTGAAAATGTAAATACTCATGCCTTGCGCGATTTGATGAAAGAGGGGAAAAAAGTTTTTCCGCAGCCTGACATCATCGAGTTAATTCAAGATAAGCGCAACCAAAAGCTATTCTATAAAGAGTTCGGTATACCAACCGCTGAATTTATACTCACTGAGAATCGGGAAGATGTAGTTAAAAATAAATCTATGTTGCCCGCTGTTCATAAACTTGGTCGCGAGGGTTATGATGGAAGAGGTGTTCAGATCTTACGCAATGAATCAGACGTTGAAAAAGCCTTTGATTCACCGGGCTTACTTGAGCACTTAATTGATTTTGAGAAGGAGATATCGGTAATCGTGGCCCGCAATGAGCATGGTGAAGTAAAAACATATCCTGCTGTTGAGATGATGTTTCATCCTGAATATAACCTGGTTGAATATTTATTCTCACCGGCTAATCTCAGAAAGGAAATTCAACATAAGGCAGATAAGGTGGCCAGGCACATAATTGAGGAGCTTAAAATGGTAGGCATTTTAGCCGTTGAAATGTTTGTGACCCGAGAGGGAACAGTCCTGGTAAATGAAATTGCACCTCGTCCGCATAATAGTGGCCATCATACTATTGAAGCCAATATAACTTCGCAATATGAACAACATCTTAGGTGTATTTTGGGTCTTCCGCTCGGAGAAACAGATATTATTATGCCCAGTGCCATGGTGAATTTATTGGGCGAACCTGGTTATGAGGGCCCAGCCCGTTATGAGGGATTCGAGGAAGTGGTAACCATATCGGGAGTACATGTACATCTCTATGGTAAGCGAACTACAAAACCATTCAGAAAAATGGGACATGTAACCGTAATCGATCGCGATATGGAATCATTGAAATCAAAGGCCAACTTTGTAAAGCAAACCCTTAAAGTAATAGCATGACACAAGCATTGGTAGGAATTATCATGGGCAGCCAGTCAGACTTACGAATCATGAAAGAAGCTGCCGAAATTCTGGAAGAACTTGAGGTGCCATATGAACTTACCATTGTCTCAGCCCATCGCACGCCTCATCGTATGGTTCAATATGCGGAACAAGCAAGAGGTAAGGGGTTACGGGTAATAATTGCCGGAGCAGGAGGCGCAGCCCATTTGCCGGGCATGGTGGCCTCATTAACGTCTTTGCCTGTAATTGGTGTTCCGGTTAAGTCTTCAAATTCAATTGATGGCTGGGATTCCGTGTTGTCCATCCTTCAAATGCCAGGGGGTGTTCCGGTAGCAACTGTTGCATTAGATGGTGCGCGAAATGCCGGAATATTGGCCGCCCAGATACTGGGTGCTTATGATGAAAATCTGGCCAAACGATTGGATGCATTTAAATCAACTCTAAAAAATAAAGTTGAGTCGATGGCTAATGCAGTTGAAAGTAAAGGTTGGCGGAATGTTGAAAAATAATTGGGGCTGGGGGTCAAAAGCCTTAACTTCAACAATCTTATGCGATGAAGAAGCCCAGTGACAAAGGTTGGTTGAAAGAATACCTGGATTTTCGTAAGAATCTTTTTCAGGATATTTCTAGGCGCAGAAAAGCGTCTCATCCTGAGCATTCTTTGTACCGGATATTACAGCCTTTAGGATTAATGTATGGGCAGACAGTTGGAGGTATCGAACATCCTTCAACTGACGAGTGGGATGAGAAAGACAAGATGAAGATTCTTCTGGCCGAAAGCCTTATCAGCAGTGCCCTTCTTTTTCATAACAAGCCGATCAATACGCCCGAGGATTTATCAGATGCCTTTGTTAAATCATTGGACAGCATCACTAATTTTTACAATCGGATTTTTCCTGAACTGGCTACACCCTCAAAGACTTTATTAGGAAAAAAGCGATCACCGCTCGAAGTGGCCGAGCGATTATTGGATAAGCGTATTGAACGAACCGCAAGTTTTAAGGATAATTTCTGGACATCCTTTTTTCATAATAGCCTGCTTTTTCTTGATGTATTTATCTTCGGCCAATGGATACACACCAATGCGGATCAAATCGTAACGGATTTCTTCCGCTATGAGCGGGAGGAACTTCGTTTTTCAGTATTGAAAGTAATTGCTGCCGCTTCGCATTCAGATGAAACGGTTAATTACGAAGAGCAGAAACTGGTTGAATATTTTATTATGGGTACGGATCTGCCGGCCGCCAAGAAGAAGGAAGCGCTCACCATTTTTAGTAAGGGTGTTTCGCTGGATGAAATCAACCTTCCTTCCGAAAATTCATGGATTCTTAAGAAATTTTTCCTTGAAATCGCCATTCTTACCGCATGGGCCGATCGCAAGGTAGAGGCTGATGAACAAAATTTTTTGAAACAATTCTGTGCATACCTCGGCTTCTCAGAGGATGATTTGGAAAACAGTATGATTGCAGTTGAAGGATTTGTGCTGGAACATTGGCAACAACTGGAATACCTTCAGGATAAGCAGGATTATCAGCGTGTTAGCGAACACTTTGTTGCCCGTATGGCCAAAGTTGCTGAGCGAAATAA
>JALOMY010000146.1 GCA_025455225.1 Cyclobacteriaceae bacterium
TTCTTCTGCAAGTCGAACCCGCATTTAACAATGAATGTGCCCGTTATATCAATCTGCTTTTTACTATGCATCCAGGTATTCTGCCATTGGTACCGGTGTTGAAAAGTTTGTGAAAGCGTTGCCAGTTCAAGAAGGGTTGCCTGTTGCTGCAAGACAATCGTGTTGTTAACTTTTATTTCAGGAGTCAGTTGAAAGACATCCTGAAAATCTTTACCTATGGATTTAGCCATTTCATAGCTCTGCCGCGGAATAACCACAAGAAGAATGTAGGCAGCAATTGTTCCGATTATGATCAGGAGTATTCCGAGTTTAAGGTATCGCGATATCATTCGTTCTTGGGTAATGTGAAACGATAGGCCACCCGTACACGGTCACGGATAATTACGCCATCCCGTTTCGTGGGTAACCATTTGGGGCCTGCCTTTATGAGCCGAATCAGTTCTTCATCACAACCTCCGCCAACACTTCGAATAACTTTAAATCCAGTCAGGCTCCCATCCGTCTCAACAAAAAACTCAACCGTTACGCGGCCTTCTGTTTTCGCCTGTTTTGCCTCTTCCGGGTATTGCACCTGTTGCTCCAGGTATTGCTTGAATGATTTAGTACCGTTTTCCGGATGGGCCAATTCTACCACGGGTGCATATTCATTCCTTCCCGAAGTTGTTGCATACCCGGTAACCACAACTTCGCTGAGTTGTGCCGCATCCATCTGCATTTGAACATTTACATCACGCGTATTATCCGCCAGAACTTCCAGGGTCTGGAAACCAATGAATGAATAAACAAGCGTTGGGTTATTGATTGTCGTTGAAATTTCATAATTCCCGTTTGCATCTGTAATAGTGCCCAGGTTTGTCCCTTTGATTACAATATTGATTCCAGGCAACGGTGATCCATCATCTTTTGAGGATACTTTACCCCGAATGATTGGGTAATGAGCTATTGTTGCACCGGCAGCCGGAGCGTCTGATTTCTTAAGCGCATCTTTTTCTAAAGCTTTCTTCCGTTGTGCTTCGATTAATTCACGATCCTCGCGTTCAACCTGTATCTCTTCTGCTTGAACAATTGCTTCCTCCTGTTTAATCCCGGTTGTAACAGGTTGTTCTGCCAATTGAGATTTACTCTCCGCTCTTGGTATTTCTTTTGAAGATTCATCAGCCCGGGTGGACGGAGAAACAGGTGATTCTTTTGCTGCGGCTGGCTCTTGCTTATAGGTTTCAGGTAAACCGGTATTTTCATTCTGATCTTCTGTTACCGGAGATTTTGATTCAAGAGTATCTTCACTAACAGAATCCTGAGGAGAGTTTATGGATTTGTTCATGACAATCGGAGATGCATCCTTCCCCCAGGGAATGAATTGCAAAATCAAATAGGTTGAAGTTATCAGGATGACAATAGCAGCAGCAATCCGGCCCCAGGTCCATCTAGTAACCGGTTTTGATTCGCTCCCGGGTAAAAGGGCTTCTTTGGCCATCTTTCGCGAAGGTGCTGATGCTGCTGCCACTAAAGTTTCACCCTGCTGATGTTCCTGTATTTTTTTATTCAATTCATGTACATCATCCGAAAACTCATGGGAAGAAAGTTGTTCAGCTCCTTCCAGGGCTTCCGCCAGGAATGGATCCGAAAGTGCCCTTTTTTCGAAAGCATGCCGTTCTTCCGGTGTCATTAGTCCACCCAGGTACCGCTCAATATCGTGCTTATAGTCACTCATTTCGCTCCAGGCAAATTTTCAGATTGCGTTTTCCGTTTTGGATGTAACTCTTTACCTGATTCTGACTGTAGCCGGTCAGATCGCCTATTTCCTGATAGCATTTTTGCTCGAGGTAAAACAATCGTACACAGTGTTGCTGTTCAAAAACCAGTTTTTCAATGCACTTTTCCAATTTAACAAGATTTCCCTCGGTTTCGGTTGCATCATCGAGATGCTCAATCAACCCGGTTTCCATAAGATAGGGTGATAATTCTTCGGTACTCTTCCCTTTCCTGCTTCTGAGAAACATCAGACAGTGATTGCGGCTGGTTGCATACAGCCAGCTTTTAAAATGCTGGATCTCATGTTCCAGCAAGGCATGGCCCAGCTTTTCAAAAATTGCCATTACGGCATCTTTGGCTTCTTCACGGTCTTTTAAATACTTCAGACAAACACCATAAACCAAGGACGTATACCGCGTGTACAAATGACCAATAAAATCCATATCAGCCGATAGCCGGTACTGGTTAATAAGTTCCTGATCGCTCAGCTGTTCTAATGGCTTTCCGAATAGCATTCATTAAAAATATCAAAATTATCGCGATCGGGTTTATGGAATGTTAACGTGTGCTGCATCTCATTCTCGTAAACCAAACATTGCAGCATATGAAAACACATTTTTTGATTCTCAGCACCATGCTTTTCTCGTCACTGGCTTTTAACGTGACTGAAAGAACAATTACCGGTACCGTCTTCTCATCGGATGATGGCCAACCCATGCCGGGCGTGAATGTTACCCTGAAAGGATCATCAAGGGGAACCGTTACCAACTCGAATGGTCAATACTCATTATCGGTTCCGTCATCGGGAGGAACCTTGGTATTCGCTTTTATCGGATTTAAAGCACAGGAAATTAAAATCGGTACAAGCAATGTAATGAATGTTAAACTCTCACCCGATGTAAATGCTTTACAGGAGGTTGTAATTACCGGCCACTATAAACGCGCAGAAAAAAAATCCCTCGGTTATGCCGCAGAGTATTCAGCTTCAGCACCTATATATTCGGGAGACTATGAAAGTCAGCCACAGTGGAATACCGAAGAATACGATGGAATTACAGAGAATATTTTTCACGATGCACTTCGCAATCCCTTGTCTACATTCTCAATTGATGTAGATGCCGCTTCGTACAGCAATGTGCGCAGGTTCATTAACAACGGACAGCGACCTCCCAAAGATGCTGTTCGGATTGAAGAACTGGTTAATTACTTTGATTACGACTACAGTGAACCCAAAGGCGATCATCCGTTTACCATCATTACCGAGATCTCCACAGCACCCTGGAATGCAAAGCATAAACTCGTTCATATCGGACTTCAGGGTAAACGTATTGCTACCGGGAATCTCCCTCCTTCCAACCTGGTATTCCTGATCGATGTCTCGGGATCAATGGCTGATCCGAATAAACTTCCACTACTCAAATCCTCATTCAAAATGCTGGTGAATGAACTGCGTCCGCAGGATCATGTAGCCATCGTGGTGTATGCCGGGGCAGCAGGCCTTGTTCTGCAACCGACTTCAGGTGCTGAAAAGAATAAAATTATTGATGCCCTTGATCGCCTGGAAGCCGGAGGTTCAACCGCGGGAGGTGCCGGCATACAATTAGCGTATAAAGTTGCTCGTGAACATTTTAAAACCGGTGGAAACAACCGGGTTATACTGGCCACTGATGGTGATTTTAATATTGGTGAATCGAGCAACGCAGCCATGGAACGGTTGATCGAAGAAGAAAAGAAAAGCGGTGTATTTCTTACCGTTCTGGGTTATGGTATGGGTAATTATAAAGATTCAAAAATGGAAACCCTGTCGAATAAAGGAAATGGCAATTACGCATACATTGATAATTTAACAGAGGCTAAAAAAGTACTGGTCAATGAATTTGGCGGAACCTTATTCACCATTGCCAAAGATGTCAAACTCCAGATCGAATTTAATCCGGCTAAAGTCAAAGCGTACCGGTTAATCGGTTATGAAAACCGGATGTTGAAAAATGAAGATTTCAATAACGATAAAAAAGATGCAGGCGATCTGGGCTCCGGCCATACTGTAACGGCTTTGTATGAAATAATTCCGGTCGGTGTGGAAAGTGAATTTTTCACCATCGACCCGTTGAAATACCAGACAACCAAAGTGGATCCTTCAGCATCGCGTACCAAAGAGTTGATGACTGTTAAGTTTCGGTATAAAAAACCCGATGCGGAAACCAGTCAACTGATCGCTCATCCGCTGATTGACAACCAGGTTGTATTGGAAAGAACGTCCGACAACTTTCGCTGGTCTGCTTCTGTTGCTGCCTTCGGCATGTTATTGCGCGAGTCTGAATATGTAAAAAACTTTACCTACGATCAGGTGGTTTCCCTGGCCCAGGGGGCACGGGGTCAGGATAAGGAAGGGTACCGCATTGAGTTTATTAATATGGTGAAATCCTTCAGCAACGCTATCGCAAGAAGATAAACATTGCCATAAGCTGCAGGGACCTTCTTCGCACAGGAGGTCCCTGCCGGCTTTTAAGATACTTCAACATAAACTTAACCAACCGGTTTTTTGCTATTTTTGAGATTCATGGAAGAGGCACCCAAACAAAACTATACCGAAGCTGAAAAACTCAAGGTTTTCAACGATGAGTTCATGCCTCATATTAATTCCATGTACAACTTCGCTTATCGGCTTACCCTGGATGAAGATGATGCCAACGACCTGGTTCAGGACACCTATCTGAAAGCATTTCGTTTCATAGATTCCTTCGAACGCGGAACTAATGCCAAGGCGTGGCTGTTTCGGATTTTAAAAAACAGCTTCATAAACGACTACCGGAAAAAGAGTAAAGAACCGGCTAAAGTCGATTATCAGGATGTTGAAACGTATTATAATTCAGAGGATGTAGACCGACAGATTACACCGGATTTACGGGTAGAGGCATTGCAGGACATGATCGGGGATGAAATCTCGAATGCCCTGAATTCGCTTGATGTGGATTTCAGAACCGTTATTATCCTGTGTGACCTTGAAGGATTTAAGTACGATGAGATGGCTAAAATTCTGGATATACCCATTGGTACTGTTCGCAGTCGCCTGCACCGGGCCAGAAACCTGCTGAAAGAAAAATTAAGCGAATACGCTAAAAAGATGGGATACAAAAACACCTGAGCTTATGAATGATCTTTCCGATTCTTCCTCATCGTGCCAAAACCTCTCCTGCCTGGAGATGCTTCAACTTATGATAGACGGTGACCCAACACCTGAGCAGCGTGCACATTTCGAATCCCATATCATGGAATGCATGCCCTGCTATGAATCGTACAACCTGGATATGGCGGTACGATTATTACTCAAATCAAAATGTACTGGTAATGGAGCGCCTCCTCAACTGATAGAAAAGATTAAAATGCAGATCAGTCAAAATTTACCGCACTAATGCCGGGTAAAGCTATCATTTTCAGCGCTCCTTCCGGCTCAGGAAAGACCACCATCGTAAAATACCTGCTTGATCACAACCCAGACCTGGGTTTTTCGATTTCAGCCTCGACACGCGACAAACGCGGGAGAAAAGAAACCCATGGTAAAGATTATTACTTCCTTACCCCGGAAGAATTCAAATTAAAAATTGACAACAACGAATTCATTGAATGGGAAGAAGTGTACGAAGGCAATTATTACGGCACGCTTAAATCAGAAATCCAGCGAATCTGGGATGAAGGAAAAAATGTAATCTTCGATGTTGATGTAAAAGGTGGTTTGAATCTTAAACGGTATTTCGGAGATAAAGCCCTGGCCATCTTTGTAAAAGTGCCTTCTATTGAAATCCTGGAAGAACGCTTGCGAAACCGCGGTACCGAATCACATGCCAGTCTTTCTCAACGATTATTCAAGGCTAAATTTGAGATGACTTTCCAGGATAAGTTTGATGTTGTGCTGGTTAATGAGGAATTAGACCAGTCGTTGCAACAGGCCCAGCAATTGTACGATGATTTCAAGCGGAAATAATCTTTTCCGATATTGCTCCCAATGATTGTATTGGTTGAATTCAACCGGTTAATAAATTGAAAAAGATCGGTCTGTTTTTCGGTTCCTTTAACCCCATTCACACCGGGCACATGATCATTGCCAACATTATGGCAGAGACCACAGACCTGGAACGGGTTTGGTTTATTGTAACACCCCAAAATCCACTTAAACCCAGTAAAGGGTTGCTCCACGATTTCGACCGTTACGATATGGTTCGGGCTGCAGTGTATGATAATTACAAACTGGAAGTTTCGGATATTGAGTTTCATCTGCCCAAGCCCAATTATACCATTCACACCCTGGTTCATCTCGCTGAAAAACATCCGGATAAAGAATTTAAACTGATTATCGGTGAAGACAACCTGGCAAGCTTTACGAAATGGAAAAATTATGAACGGATTCTGGCAGATTACGGATTATACGTTTATCCCCGGCCACACGTAACAAAATCGGATCTTATCCGTCATCCGAACGTTAAACTGGTAGACGCCCCCCTGATGGATATATCTGCAACTTTTATCCGGAATTGCATCCGGCAAAACAAATCCGTTCGCTATCTCGTTCCAGACCCTGTTGAGGCTATTATCAGGGCCAAACATTTTTATTCATAATCATTTAAAGGAGTGATTAATATCAGCACGGTCAATGGTGTTTACATGTAAATTGGGCTCAATTCACTGATGAATCGATTTGTTTTCATTCTGATCTCCGTACTTATTTCTTCTGCCGGTTTTGCAGGAGGAATTCGCGGCACCATCAAAGCCGATGATGGAAACATTCTGCCTTATGCTTCCATTTATGTTAAGCAGTTAGGAACCGGAACCGTAAGCAATACGGAGGGCTTCTATGAACTAACCTTACCTGCAGGTACGTATGATGTTGTGTTTCAATACCTGGGTTATGAAACCCAGGAACGAACCATCACCGTTACGGAAAGCTTCCAGACAATTGATGTTACTATGAAAACCCAGGTGGTGGTTTTACAAAATGTTACCATTTCGGGCAAAGAAGATCCGGCTTACACCATCATGCGCAAAGCCATCGCCAAAGCCAAATATCATACCCAGCAATTAAACAGTTATTCTGCAACGGTTTACATTAAAGGCGCAGGTAAACTGGTCGACTACCCCTGGCTGGCGAAAAAGGCACTTGAAAAAGAGGGGATTGAAAAAGACCGGGTTTTTATCTCTGAATCGGTAAGTCAGATCAAATACACACGCCCCAACACCTTTGAAGAAAATGTTATATCCATCCGCAGCGATGGAAAAGACAATAACACCTCTCCCAACGCTTTTATTTTTGGCAGTTTCTACCAGCCTGAAATTGCTGAAACTGTTTCTCCTCTATCTCCGGCTGCCTTCGGCTATTACAAGTTTGAATACGAGGGTACATTCAAGGATCGCGATTATGAAATCAGTAAAATAAAAGTCACCCCCCGGGCTCGTGGCGACAATGTTGTTGAGGGAACGCTTTACAAGCCTGGTTGCCGGTATCGCAGCAATTTGAAGTAGGCGGACGGTTTTTCGGATTCGAGTTTATCTACAACTACCTCGCCACGGTTCGGGATTACCAGATTGAGTTCAATCCGGAATTGGAAGTTGAAGCCATGACGGTAATTGACGATAAACTCTTTAAGGAACAGGCCCGGGAAATTGAAGAACGAAACTCCGGTAAAACCAATGACCTCCAGGAGCGACTGGCAACTGATAAAGAAATAACGCGCAAGGAATTGCGTAAAATGATTAATGAATATGAGAAAGAAGAAGTAAAGAATTCCAAAGAGCCCGATGTCATCTCCAACACCACCTTCAAGATTGACAGTGGCGCTTACAAGAAAGATTCAATCTACTGGGCAGAAATACGGCCGGTGCCATTAACAGTTGAAGAAATAAAAGGGTATCGCAAAACAGACAGCCTCGCGATTGAAGAACGAAAGAAAGAAGAGGGCGACACGATTAAGCGTGCAGAAAAAAATAAAAAGGGCTTTCAGCCCTGGGACTTGCTCATTGGCGATGTATACAAGGTATCCAAACACTCCAATTTCGAAATTCAGTTTCCTGAAGTCTGGTTTAATACAGTGGAAGGCTTCAACCTGATTTACCGTATGAACTTCGGTACAGTTTTACAGGATACCAACCGGACGCGCCTGAACATTATGCCCACGTTGCGCTATGCATTTTCCCGTGAAAAGCTATCCGGGCACCTGACCTTTAGGCTCCGGAATTCGAAATACCGGTTTGAAATCCAGGGCGGACGGTACGTTAAACAATTCAATCCGGATGAACCCATACTTCCGATCATCAACACCTTTACTACCCTTTTCCTTGAAGAAAACTGGATGAAGTTGTATGAGCGTGATTTCATCGATGCACTCTATCGAAGAAGGTTTAATCCTAAATTCACAGCCGAGGCAACACTCTCCTGGGCAAAACGAAGGGAGTTGTTCAACTCGACTGACTACAAATGGGTAGACCGCGATAAAATTGAAGATTACACACCCAACGCACCCGTCAGTGAAGAACTAAGCAACACCAGTTTCGCTGAACACCAGGCTTTGATCGGATCACTGCATTTCAGCGCCAGGCCGTGGCTTAAATATAGAATCCGGAATGGCCGAAGAAATGAAATCGAGACCTCTACACCTACTTTCCTGCTCACGTACCGGAAGGGATTTAATGACCTGTTTAACAGTGTGATTGACTTCGACCAGGTTGAATTGGGAATCAAGCAGGAAATTCCGGTGGGTGTTCGCGGCCGTTTGCATTACATGTTACGTGGAGGTGTTTTTCTGAATACCGATAGTTTGGTATTTATGGATTACAAACATTTTCTGGGTAACCGAACGCCATTTGTTACTTCTGATCCTGTCGGCAGTTTCAGGCTTCTTGATTACTACCAATACAGTACTGCTGAATCGTACTTTGTTGCCAATGTACATTATCAGTTCAGACGCTTCCTGATCACGAGTATTCCCGAAGTACGCATGGTCGGCATCCGCGAAAACATCTTTATCAATTACCTGGCCTCTCCAACTTCAAAGCACTACACTGAAGTTGGTTATTCACTGGACGGCATCTTGCGTATTTTCAGATTGGAGGCTGCTGTGGCTTTTCGCGATGGTCAATACCTGAACTACGGTTTCCGCATTGGTGTCGCAACGAATATTGCGTTGAGGTTCTCCGATAATTAACCTCTTACGAACAACTCAAATCCGAAGCGTGAGGAAATGTTTTTTGTAACTTTCCGGCATGACCGTTTCGATTGATGATTTTCTCAAACTCCGCCATGAGTTTCCGGTAGTGGATGTTCGCTCCGAAGGCGAGTTCAGCGAAGGTCATATACCAGGTGCACTTAATATTCCTTTACTAAACAATCAGGAACGGGTTATCGTAGGAACCACCTATAAACAACATGGCCAGCTGTCGGCAATTAAAATGGGTTTTGAATTGGTAGGGCCCCGACTTATTGAAATTATTGAGTCAGCCTTGCAAACGGCAAGTCAGCATAACAAAATATTAGTTCATTGCTGGAGAGGCGGAATGCGCTCGTCTAATTTCAGCCGGTTTGCTGAAATGGCCGGTATAAAAACCGATGTGCTCGAAGG
>JALOMY010000147.1 GCA_025455225.1 Cyclobacteriaceae bacterium
TCTGAAAGGAATCGTACGATTTCAAGATCCGGATTGATTTCACGCTCGAGCTTCCGGTAAAACTTGAAGAAATAGCGGTCGTTATAGATGATGGCTGTATTGCTCTGATCGGCTTTTAATACTTTGGAATCAACCTCCCCGTCAATCACAATTTTATTGAAAACCGATGAATTGAATTCCATCGTACCATCATCGAACTTCAGGCGAGCTTTTTTCTCCATGTTTAACAACAGGAAGTCACGGAAGCTTTTATCGTAACTGCTGTCCATAACAAAACCCATCTCTCCCTGTATCTCCGCACGGCATACCACACTGTGTGTATGGTATTCGACTTTTTCAATGACGCTGTCAGCGGAAGCAAAGGATAAGGGAAGGAAGTACAATTCCGGCAGGCGCTGAACATAATGAACTTCCACCAACGTAAGGTAATGCGTTTTTCCTTCCACCTTCAGCGGGATCATTTTTTCAATTGCCATTTTGCTGATAACCCTTGCCTTGCCGCCAAACCACCGGCACTTCTTCATAAATGTGGGAAGTATCTTTCGCTCAAAGAGACGCTTTTCATTGTAGGAGTTAAATAACCGCTCCCAGGATAAATCCGCTGAGAAGAACGGTAACTCACCGCTGGCTTCACCTTTTTCTTTTCTGTCGTTGGTATCCAGTTGAAGCCAGTAATATCCGTATGGTCCGATGGTTAAGGAGTATTGACCATCGCCCACATTGATGAACCGGTTTTGACTAAATACTTCGGTTACATCAAAATCCTTAAACTCAGATAAATTCAATGTAGTTACCTGTGAAAATTGCGAAAGGTTAGCCACCAGAATAATTCGTTGTTTGTCATACGAGCGCAGAAACGATAATACTTTCGTGTTCGAACTGTCAATAAACTTCATGTCGCCCCTGCCTAGGGCACTTAAACGCTTGCGCATGGCAATTACCTGGCGAATCCACCAAAGCAATGACGAAGGATTTTCATCCTGGGTAGCCACGTTAACCGATTCAAACCTGTAAACCGGATCGGTAATTACCGGTAAGTAAAGCATTTGTGGATTTGCCGAAGAAAACCCGGCATTCAGGTTCATGCTCCACTGCATGGGTGTTCGAACACCAAAACGGTCGCCCAGGTAAATGTTATCGCCCATACCGATTTCATCACCGTAATAAATTACCGGTGAGCCAGGTAATGAAAACAGGATGGTATACAACAACTCTATTTTTCTGCGGTCGTTGTTGAGCAGTGGGGCAAGCCTTCTGCGAATGCCGATGTTAAACTTGGTATGCGGATCATTGGCATAGGCCTTAAATAAATAATCCTTTTCTTCCTCCGTAACCATTTCAAGGCCAAGCTCATCGTGGTTTCGTAAGAAAAGCGCCCATTGACTGTTGGGCGGAGTAACGGGTGTCTGTTCAAGAATATCAACTATCGGATAGCTGTCTTCCGTGCGCAACCCAAGGAATAACCGGGGCATCAGCGGATAATTGAAATTCATGTGGCACTCTTCTCCGTTACCGAAATACAAGGCTGCATCTTCCGGCCACAAATTCGCTTCCGCAATCAACACTTTATTTTCGTAATGCTTATCAATGTGTGTGCGGATGCGTTTCAGGAAAGCATGGGTTTGCGGCAGGTTTTCACAACTGGTTCCCTCCTCTTCAAAAAGAAATGGAATGGAGGGTAAACGAAAGCCATCAACTCCAATCTTCATCCAGAAGTCGATTACTTTAATCATCTCCAGCTGAACTTCCGGGTTATCGTAATTCAGTTCGGGTTGATGCCGGTAAAACCGGTGCCAGTAATAGGCCTTGGCTTCCGGGTCCCACGTCCAGTTGGATTCTTCATTATCCTGAAGAATGATCCGGGCGTCTTTGTATTTCTCGGCTGTATCGCTCCAAACATAAAATTCACGATAACGCGACCCGGCTTTGGCCTTACGTGCCCGTTTAAACCACGGATGCTGATCGGAAGTATGATTTAAAATCAGTTCAGTGATTACCCGTATACCACGGGCATGCGCTGCTTTAAGGAACGCTTTAAAATCGGCCAGTGTACCAAAGTCAGGATGCACATCGATGTGATCGCTGACATCATAACCGTCATCTTTTAAAGGAGACGGATAAAACGGTAAAAGCCACAGGGTATTGATGCCCAGGTCTTCCAGGTAATCGAGCTTTTGAATGAGCCCGTTGAAGTCGCCAATGCCATCACCATTGCTGTCGAAAAAAGACCGAACCGACAGTTCATAGAAGATCGCATCTTTAAACCACAATGGGTCTGAGCTTTTTCCGTTTACAACCATATTACATATGCGATTCGTGTACTTTTAATTCAAAAATATGGAAGGGAAGTTTGTGTGGGTTAAGCTCCACGTAATTCCACTCCTGTGTCCAGGTAAAATATTCATCCGTCATCCTATCGTGCAGTTTCACATTAATGTGATCACCCAGGTTAAGAATTTGACGGGGTAATTGAACATAACCTTGCTGCGTAGAATGTGGATCGAGATTAACTACTACCAGAATGAAGTCCTTTCGGTCATTGGAATACTTAAGGTAAGCCAACAAGTTGTCGTTGTGGATTTCGCAGAACTGAATGTTCCAGGTGGAGTGCATGGCCGGATGGTGCTTACGCACCTGGTTAATAAGTGTGATAATATCCGTCATGCGGTTGGTCTTGCGCCAGTTGTACTCCTTGATTTCATATTTCTCAGAGTTCATGTATTCTTCCTTTCCCGGAACCGGGCTGTTATCATAAAATTCATAGGGCGGTCCATAAATGCCATAATTGGACGATAAGGTTGCCGCAAGTACAAACCGGATGATAAACATGTTTTCCCCCTGGTGTTGCAAATGGTACGGCAAGATATCCGGGGTATTCGGCCAGAAGTTAGGACGGAAATAATTTCGTGATGGACCAAACACCAGTTCATTCATGTAACCGATCAATTCCTGCTTGCTGACGCGCCAGGTAAAGTAAGTATAGGATTGTGTAAACCCAGCTTTAGCCAAAGAGGCCATCACTTTCGGCCGGGTAAATGCTTCCGAAAGAAAAATCACATCCGGATTTTGCTTATGTACTTCGTCAATCACCCACTCCCAGAAACTAATGGCCTTGGTATGCGGATTATCAACCCGGAAAATGGTTACACCTTGATCAACCCAGTAAATAAAGATCGATTTCAATTCATTCCATAAACCTTTCCAGTCTTCACTTTCAAAATTGAAGGGATAAATGTCCTGGTATTTTTTAGGCGGATTCTCTGCGTACTGAATAGAACCATCGGGCCGTTGCTTGAACCAATCGGGATGCTCTTTTACATACGGATGATCGGGTGCACATTGAAAGGCGATATCCATAGCGATGTCTATGCCCCTCTTTTTGGCTTCTGCAATCAGAAGTTTAAAATCCTCCAAGGTTCCCAGTTCAGGGTGTATCGACTTATGTCCGCCTTCATCGCTGCCAATTGCCCAGGGTGAGCCGGGTTCCCCGGGTTGGGATTTCACATTATTATTCTTTCCCTTCCGGTTGATCTTTCCGATCGGATGAATCGGTGGAAGATAAAGGACGTCAAAGCCCATGGTTTCAATGCGCGGAAGCAGCTTAATAACATCGCGAAACGTGCCATGCTTTCCTTCAGGGCCTGCCGACCGTGGAAAGAGTTCATACCAGGTGCTGAAGTTGGCTTTCGTGGATTCAACAATTACGGTAAGTTGTTTGGGATAAACCGTTTCAAATTCACGCAGCGGATATTGATGCACCAGTTTCGCAAACTCATTGCCCTGTACGTAGTCAATGTTCTCCAGATATTTTGACTCATCTCGGAATTGAGCGGCAAGCTGATCCAACTCTTTAATCTTTCCACATGAAATTTTCTCCAACAGTATCGCCCCCTCCTTCAATTCCAGGTTAACATTGAGCATGGCATCGGCTTTCTTGCGAAACCCATCGTACCATGTTTCCAAATGATCGATCCAGGCTTCAACGGTAAATACATACGTGACTTTTTCGCTCACGGTAAAGGATGCACGCCAGGAATCATTCCCGGTATGGACCATTTCGGTCCGCTTCCAATCCTTATCGCCAGCTCGTTTATACAATACAGAAGCCCGAACATGATCATGGCCATCGGCAAAAATATCAGCCGTTACCTCTACCTGTTCTCCGATTGTGCGTTTTGCCGGATACCGGCCACCATCAATTTCGGGTTGCACATTTTCGATAACGACCCGGGACTGACCGGCCAGGTTCTCCAATTTCATAGGTTTCATTTAGGCAGACTAAATTATATTAATTGGTAATAAACTTATTTTATTTGAAAAATATAAGCACCATAGGAACCCAGTTCGGTTTCTAATTCCAGATTAACCAGGTTAAGCTCAAGCTGTTTCCACAAAACATCGGTGGCTTTATATTCGGATTCGGATTTCAACTGAATGGTATCGGACAATGCTGCTGGTATACTGACTTTGATTTTACGTGCCTCAGCGTTAAAGCCGGCAACAATCAGGTAGCGTTCATCTCCTGAAATACGGAGACAGGCAAAAATTTCATCATTAAAATTTCGCTGTTCGATGTTATACCGGGTAAGATCATAATAATCACCCGATACGAACGCTTTGTTCTTGCCCGCCAGATTCAATAGGGTAGAATAAAAAGTCCGCAGGTTTTTTTGTTCATCACTCAGCAAGACTCCGTCAAATAAACCTCCGTTCATCCACTTCTGATGTTCGGGAACGCCCCAATAATCAAAAATGGTTGTGCGTCCGTCTTCACCCTGAAATCCTTCGGCACCTGCACCGGGTTCACCCACTTCCTGGCCGAAGTAAATCATAACAGGACCCTGATCAAGCGTTGCGCTGATTACCATGGCCGGTACGGCCTTCCAGGGATTACCGGCAAAGAAGGGAGACGCAATTCGTTGTTCATCATGGTTCTCCAGGAAATGAAGCATATGCCGGTTGATTCCGGCAAGGTCATTTTGAATTACCGGTATATCGGCAGTGCTCCGTTTCCCATTAATCAACAGCCGAAGAGTATCATACAATTGAACTTTATCGTAGAGGTAGTCAAAACGACCGGTATGAATATAGTTGCGATACTGTGCCGGATTATAAATTTCCGCAACGAAAATAATTTCAGGATTAACGGCTTTCACTTGCGGAATAGCCCACTGCCAGAATTCTACCGGTACCATCTCAGCCATATCGCATCGGAAGCCATCAACCTTTTTATTGGCCCAGTACACCAGGATATCTTTCATCTTCACCCACGTATCGGGTACCGGATCAAAATGATTCTTTCTCCCCTGCTGAATGTCGACACCGTAATTCAGTTTAACTGTTTCGAACCATTCATTTATACCGGGTGATGCTGTGAACTGATCGTTACCGGTTACTTTAGCCGGAGTTTCCTCAAACTTTCCGTCTTTGGTTGGAAAAGTATTTTCAGGACCTAACGATACATAATCCTGCGGAACCTGGAAGGATTGTCCCGGCAGGTAATAAAAATTATTCATCGGACTAAAAGAAACCGATGTATCGTCATCTTCACCCAGATCGCGAATGCCTTTCGGCTTTACATCTGAATGATATTTCCGTGCAACATGATTGGGAACAAAATCAATCAGTACTTTTAAACCTTGCCGGTGTGTGCGTTCTACCAACGCTTCGAACTCTTTCATTCGGTTGGGTACATCCGTTGCCAGATCCGGGTTGATGTCGTAATAATCTTTGATGGCATAAGGCGATCCTGCTCTTCCTTTTACAACATCCGCATCGTCCATCGGAATTCCATACCGGGTATAGTCCGTAAGTACAGCATGTTCAAGGATGCCGGTGTACCAAACGTGCGTAATACCTAAATCATGAAGGGATTGTAAGGCGCGTTCATTGATGTCACTAAACTTGCCCACACCATTTTCTTCAAGGGTTCCGTACGTTTTATTGACGGTCTTTTTATTTCCGAACAGACGGGTCATCATCTGGTAAATCACAACCTTCTGCCGGTCTTCAGACATAGTAGGAATTGGGGGTATTTCGTTCTTCTTTTGAGCACATCCAAACAAGGCAAGAAATGCTAAAATAATGGTAATTCTGTGCATTCTGAAAGATAAGGAATGATAATAACCCCCCTAAACCGGAAAAGACAAAATTTAATGCAATCGTTTGCATCAAACCGGAAGGTTAAGCCGGAAATCCGGTGATTCTTCCTCGGATAAAAATATGCTTAAATGGATTTGGATTATATCATTATTTTAACTCCGTTAAACTATACCCTATGCAATTAAATATTGACGCAGTAAAAGAAAACACATTCGATGCCATTGTGGTAGGCACAGGTATCAGTGGTGGCTGGGCCGCAAAAGAGTTGTGTGAAAAAGGATTAAAAACATTGGTGCTTGAACGTGGCCGGATGGTTGAGCATCCGAAATACCCTACCGCCACAAAAGATATTTGGGAATTTCCACATGGCGATCGTCCCACGGCTGAGGACCTGCGTCAGCAAGGCGTACAAAACCGAACCGGTTATACCATCCGGCAATCTACCAAACATTGGTTTGTAAACGACCTGGAAAACCCATACAGTGAAAAAGAAGGAAAGCGATTCGATTGGATGCGCGGATACCATGTGGGTGGACGCTCGATTATGTGGGGAAGGCAAAGTTACCGGTGGAGTGATATGGATTTTGAAGCGAACCTGAAAGATGGTATCGCCATCGACTGGCCGGTTCGGTACAAAGAAATTGAACCATGGTACGACTATGTTGAAACCTTTGCAGGAATAAGCGGACAAGCTGAGGGATTATCCATTCTTCCCGACAGCAAATTCATTCAGCCCATGGAAATGAACTGCGTTGAGAAGGAGTTGAAAAAATCCATGCAGGAAAAATTCGGGCGCCTGTTAACCATTGGCCGAGTAGCAAACCTGGCAGGCACTCTTGCACATGATTTAAGTCCGCAGCGCGGAACCTGCAAGTTCCGTAACCTCTGCAGCCGCGGTTGTCCGTACGGTGCTTATTTCAGTTCAAACGCTTCCACGCTTCCGGCCGCAGAAAAAACCGGCAACATGACCCTTCGTGCCAACTCCATTGTATATGAATTGATTTATGATGAGCAAAAGGGAAAAGCCACCGGGGTAAAAGTACTTGATGCCGAAACCGGTGAACATGTTGAATTTTACGCACGCATTATTTTCTTATGCGCTTCAACCATGGGCTCAACGTTTA
>JALOMY010000148.1 GCA_025455225.1 Cyclobacteriaceae bacterium
ATGCCATGGAAGATGCAGATGGCATAATCTGGATTGGCGATTCGCGAAATGGATTATTTACTAATCAGGGAAATGCCTATGTACCTAATGGAGTAAGTTTTTCTGAAACGTTTCGCTTGGGCCGTGATGCCGCCCAGGCTATCTATGCAGTTTCAGGTGGTTATTCAACTACCTTTCAGCCATTGGGTAAAAATGAACGGGTAAATTCTTTTTCTTCCGGATTGTGGAATATCAACACTTCATTCGTATCTCAGGATGTTACCGACATCGCGTTCTCAGGTTCAAAAGCTTTTGTAGCATCCTTTGGAAGTGGTCTTCAGGTAATCGAAAATGGAATTGAAACAATATTTACTAGCAGCAACAGTCCATTGTCAACAAACCGAATTACTGCCCTGGCAATTTCGAACGATGGTGCCTGGATTACAAATTATGGGGGTGCCCAATCGCTTCATTTATTGAAAGCCGATGGTACATGGGAATCGTTTTCTTTTCCGTATTCCGGTTCACAAAATCCACTACAGTTAGTGGTTGATCAAATCGGCCAGGTCTGGATGGCGCTAAATCACTCAGTGGGCGGAGGTCTTATTGTTTTTAATCGCAAAGAAAACAAAAGCGTTTTGTTGTCCGAAGTGGTAGGCGCAGGCGCTCTTCCGTCACGCCAGGTCTATTCGTTGGCGGTTGACCGAAATGGACAGGTATGGGTAGGCACCGCAGCCGGTGTTGCCTATTTTACCAATCCGTCACAAGTCTTCTCAGGAAATGTCAATTCAATCAAGCCAATTTACAACGGTCGGTTTTTATTACGGGATGAAACCGTAACTGCACTGGCTGTAGATGGAGGTAATCGTAAATGGATAGGCACGCTACGGGGCACCTGGCTTTTCAATCCCTTTGGAGAAGAAGAGATTTACAATTTCAACACTGGCAATAGTCCGTTGCTGTCCGACAAGATCTCAGATATTGAAATCAATCCGGTAACCGGTGAAGTCTTTTTCGCTACTGAGAAGGGCATTATTTCGTTTCGGTCAGATGCAACTTCAAGCGAGAATGATTTCAATGAAGTAAAGATATTTCCAAACCCGGTCGCAGCCGATTTCAATGGATTGATTAGTATTTCGGGCCTGGCAACCGATGCCCGGATAAAAGTGATTGATATTTCCGGTAAGCTTGTCTGGCAAACGATAGCTAATGGGGGAACGGCCACCTGGAATGCACGTGATTATAATGGGCGAAGGGCAGCCACAGGTATGTACCTTGTAATAGCTGTTTCTCAGGATGGTTCTGAAAGTGTTATTGGAAAAATTGCAGTGCTGAATTAGAGAGCGCTTTCGCATGGGCATATGATATTATCATGCTGACTAAGACCAACGGTATTGTTTTTCGCTACACCCGTTATGGGGATACATCCATTATTGTGAATGTTTTTACGGAGGTATATGGATTGCAGAGCTATATAGTGAACGGTGTACGAAGCTCATCAGCCAAAGGAAAAATTGCACTCTTCCAACCGCTAACATTACTGGAGATGGTGGTTTATTATAAAGAAAATGCTGCGATCAAGCGGATTAAAGAAGTAAAATGCCTGTATCCATATCATTCATTGCAAACCGATGTACGTAAATCTTCCATCGCCATGTTTCTGAATGAGCTGTTGAATAAAACGGTGAAAGATGAAAGCCATGCTCATGACTTGTATTCCTTCATTGCTGAAGGATTGATGGTATTGGATGAAACCGCAGATGATTTTGAAAACTTTCATCTGGTGTTTATGATCCGCTTAAGCCGGCTGCTGGGATTCGGTGCTTACTCGGTTCAGGACGTGCTGGGCTTACGGATTGCCGATCAGGAATCGGAGCAAAAACTAGCGTTATTGCTGGAAGCGGATTTCACTACAAAAGTCGATCTCTCCATTGCTCAACGAAGAATACTGCTGGATATCCTGTTAAAATTTTACCAGGATCACCTCGATACATTGGGCGAGTTTAAATCCGTGACTGTATTAAAAGAAGTATTGAGTGATTAAACAATATTTGGTTTGTTACCTCAGCCGGAATTCCATTAATTTACTTGGGCTAGTTCGATAAAAGCCATTCCCATGAAAATACTTGTGTGCGAAGACGACCCGGTGGTTCTCAAAACTATGGAAGTAGCGCTTAGTCTTGAAGGCGATGATATCCATTTGGCAAATAATGGCGAAAAGGCATTAGACCTGCTGGGCAAGAGCGACTATGACCTGATCTTCACCGATATCCATATGCCCTATGCAACAGGGGCAGATGTGCTCGATTTTGTGCATAAAAAGCAGGGAAAAAAGACACCCATTGTTATCATTTCATCGGATGATGATGAAGAAGTAGTGTCTATGGCAAAAAAGATGGGCGTTCATGCATTTTTGTCAAAACCGGTTAATGTTGATAAAGTACGGAAAATTGTAAAAGACCTTCGTACGCGCTAATAAGGGAGAGTCGACTCGTTTCGCACTTGAACCAGAAGTAACCTTCTTACCTTTTGTTTGCAAACGATTACATGAAGACAATGATGAATAAATAGGTCAGGCAAAGACATACTTTTTATCTTTGTTTATGCCTACACAGTTTGATCAGATCGTTTCTACCCGCTATCATATTTACAACAGCCTTTTCCTGAACCTTCCGTTTAGCCATATTTACCGCACCGGTACTTTATTGCCGTTTGTTCAGCAGTATGCAGAAGATGGATTTGAAGAAGGTAAAGAACCCCGTGAGATAATCGAGCAATTCTTTAACGACTTTGCCCCACAGGCATCGCACGAAGAACGATTTAACATGCTGTTTAATTTTATTCAGTATGCCGAGCGCCAGGTAGTGTTGTTTGATTCTATCGAAGATGCAGCTTTCGATAAAGTCAATGATCTCAACGGAAAGGGAACCATTTCATCGTTGTTGTTGCGGGCTGCATCACCCGAAAAACGCGAACGGCTATTGAAGAAACTTAGGGAGTTCAGCATCCGCATTGTTTTAACTGCCCACCCCACGCAGTTTTATCCGGGTAATGTACTCGCCATTATTAAGGATCTGGAAGAAGCTATTCGCGGCAACAACCTTCCATTGATCAATCAGCTTTTACAGCAACTGGGCAAGACCGCAATCATTAACCGTGAGAAACCTACACCTTACGATGAAGCCGTAAGCTTGTGCTGGTATCTCGAGAATGTTTTTTACCAGGCTGCTCCGCAAATTATTCTGAAACTGATCAAAGGGTTGCAAGTACCGGTTGAAGAATGGACAAACTTTAACCTGATTCGTATTGGTTTCTGGCCCGGTGGCGACCGCGATGGAAATCCGTTTGTTACGCACGACATCACCTTGCGGGTTGCTGCCCGTTTAAAGGAGTCGATTTTAAAATGTTACCACCGTGATTTGCGAATGCTCAGACGAAGACTGACATTCCGTGGTGTTGATAAACTTGTAACTGAATCGGAGCGTAAAGTTTATAATGCCATTTACTATACCGGCAAGGGTTATGATACGGCTCATGAATTGGAGAAGGACCTCCTGGAAATCCGTAAAGTATTAATCAACGAACACGATAGTTTGTTTCTCGACTTACTGGATGCCTTTATCATTAAAGTCCGGTTGTTTGGATTCTTTTTCGCCACTATGGATATCAGGCAGGACAGCAGCAAGCACGACCTGGCTTGGGATGAGATTCTGAAAGCGCAAAAGGTTAAGAATTTTGAGTCGTTTTCAGATGAACAAAAAATTAAGACCATTCTTAAACTAGATTTTGATCCGCGTAAACTTAAAATCAAAGACTCTTTTGTGCAGGAGTTGATCAGTACGTTGTATACCATCAGTACCATACAAGAGAAAAACGGTCTGGAGGGATGCCACCGATATGTAATCAGTAATTGCGGGTCTGCTTTAGATATTATTAAAGTTTATCAGTTGGCCAAATTGGCTTTGGCGAAAACAGATTCATTAAAAGTTGATATTGTTCCACTGTTTGAAACCATCGATGATCTGAAAGTGGCAGGAGAAGTAATGGAGAAACTTTATTCCATACCGCAATACAAGAAACACCTGGTGCAGCGCGGCAATAAGCAAACCATTATGCTGGGCTTTTCTGATGGTACGAAAGACGGAGGTTATCTGCGCGCAAACTGGTCGATTTTCAGGGCGAAAGAAAATCTTACACGTATCTCCCGGGAGCATGGTATTACCGTTGTGTTTTTTGATGGTCGAGGTGGTCCGCCAGCACGGGGCGGGGGTAATACCCATGATTTTTATGCCTCGCTTGGCAGTTCGATTGAAGACCATGAGGTGCAGTTGACCATTCAGGGACAAACTATCAGTTCGAATTTCGGGCAGCTGGAGTCTTGCACATTTAACCTGGAGCAATTGCTTTCGGCCGGTATAGAGCAGGATGTCTTTGGTGAAGAAGCCGAAGACCTGACCCGGGAGGATAAAGCTTTACTCGATGAGCTGGCCGAAGCCGGATATCAATCGTACCTAGGACTGAAACATCACCCGAAGTTTGTACACTACCTGGAACGGATGACACCACTTCCATTATTCGGTGAAACCAACATCGGATCACGCCCGGTGAAACGAAATGCATCCGAAGGTCTGAAATTTGAAGACCTGCGGGCTATACCCTTTGTGGGTGCGTGGGCGCAGATGAAACAGAACATTCCCGGCTTTTATGGAGTGGGATCTGCACTTGAAGCCATGAAAAAGCAAGGCCAGTTTACGAAACTGAAAAGCCTTCACAGGCGATCGTTATTCTTCCGCACGCTTTTAGCCAACAGTATGATGTCGCTTACCAAAACGTATTATCCTGCTACCCGTTATTTATCGCGGAACGAAGAGTTCAGTGGTTTTTGGGAAATGATGTTTGATGAGTACAAGCGTTCCTGCAAACACATCCTCGAAGCAACCGGACTGGATGAACTGATGCAAAACAACCCTGTTAACCGTGAATCGGTAAAACTTCGCGAACGAATTGTAATGCCGCTGATTGCCATCCAGCAATACGGATTGCAGATGCTGCAGAGCAACAATGAGAAAAAGTATACCCGGGAATACCAGAAATTGGTGTTGCGTTGCATGTTTGGTATTATCAACGCAGCGAGGAATTCAGCTTAACAGATAGTTCATCCTCATAGTAAGAAATAATCCTATTCTGCGAGTAAGAGGCCTATGCGTTCAATGTTGAGCACGAGATTATTAATGTACAACAATATACTTTAGCCGGTAGTAATACAGCTATTAATCAAATAACTCCGGCTTGTTAGTTTCCAATGCAGTAAGCTCAAGTTCCAGCCAGATGAAATCTCCTTCTTTGAGTTTCCAAATCACTTTGTTTTTATACGGAATACGAATGCCTTCGAAGTTTTGATAATCAGTAGCCTCCACGCGCCATCGCTCGATGCGGGCATCTTCACCGCTACCATAATAGCGGTCAGCTTCAAACGCTACAAAGTCTCCTTCGTTGTTGAAGTAGTAGATGCCTTCTGCGGAGGTGTTACCATAACGCATGGTTGCTTTAGCAGATAGTGAATCCTTGCTTTCCCAGAAAATGTACGGACTGAGTACAAAAGTGGGGTACCATACGCTTTCGCCAAGGTAGCGCAGCATGGAACCTGAATTAATTTTGGGATTATCCGCTTCATTAACTACAGGGATCAACGCCAACAACTTGATAAGCATTTCTCCCTTACCAGTTTCAAATTTATCAAGTCCGTTCATCGTAATCAGGGGTGCAGCCTGCACAGTTGTATTCCAGATAAATGCAGGATTTGTTAAGTCAACATATTGTGTTGCCGAGAAGGGCATCCATTTTCCTCCGGGTGTTGTTCGCAAGCTGCCTGTTTGATGGATACGGGCGCAATAAGCAATTCCTTTTCCAATTGCACCCGATACTTTAAGCCAACGCTGAACAGGTGGGGGAAGTTGGGCACATGCCTCTTCTGTTACGGTATGGGTTTGTGGTTTTATACCCAGAATTAATCTTGTGGTTTCCACTTCAACGCTATGTTGAAACCTGTAATTAGCATATGCAGGTACGGCCACTGCAATAATTAGAATATTGGCAAAAGTACCGAACCTGGCATCGTTCCAGATCAGGATTATCATCACCTGTGAAATAACCGAAGCAATAATTGCGATAACGGGCCAAAAGGGTTTGTCAAGGAAATATCCGGCCAGCACAGCAAAATAGAGCAAGGTGGTAAACAGCCACACCACACCGGCAGATTTGGAAACGCTGCTCGTCAGGTTGTTGATTTCTACCAATTGAAAGGCTTTGAAAAAGCCTATCAGGTGAATCAATGCATGGATCAGAATGAGCAGTGGGAGCAGGTACTTCATACATTTTTCTTTGGTGCTGGCGAATGCCTGAATGACTCAATCATGATGCGGATACCTTCTTCATATGAGGTAGTCTGGAAATCTGGAAAACGCCTTTGGAATTTTTCATACGACATCACATAGGGTGATTCAAACTGGTACAGCATTTCACGCACTTCCCGAATGGGAGGGATGAACAGAGACAGAAATTGTTGAAGAAGTGCCGGCAGTTGTGTAGTGCGGAATGTGGTGCCTAATACTTGGTTAAAGAGATCAGTTAGTTCATTAAGGGTGATTGGCCTCCCCACCGGCAGATGCCATGCCTGCCCGTAAGACGATGAATCCTCTGCCAGCGTGACCAATGCCTTGGCCAGGTCACCGGTAAAGGCATACGTATGTGGAACATTTAACGGATACAGGGATTGTGGAGCTTTGCCTTTCATCATGCGTTCGAGGAAGGAAATGTATAACGGACCATTAACTGCATACGGACCGTAAAAGTCGGCTGAACGGCCAATCACACCGCTGATGATTCCCTGTTGAAATGCTTGCACCAGCATGTCGTTTATATGTTTGCGTATTTTACCTTTTTTAGTTTCAGGTAGCTGAGCGTGCGTTTCATCAAATGGAACGGACAATGGAGGAGGTCCGTAGAGATAGACATTATCAAAAAAGATCAGGCTGGCATGAGCTGCTGCACATGCATCAATAACATTTTGTATTACAATCGGCCACTGCCTTGTCCATACAGAAGCACGATAAGGTAGGCCGATGCACAGATACACATGACTGGATCCGGCAATTGCCGCCCGGGCTTCCTTGGTTTCTAATAAGGGGTGAATAACGTTTCTTTCCACTGCCCGCACGGGTAATTGACGTTGGGTGAGTTCATTTATAACTGCCCGGCCGATGGCTCCTGAGGCCCCCAGTACAGTGTGCAGAGAATTGTTCATACGTGACGGATTTGATGAGCTTGTTACAGGCAATTGGGCAATCAAGTTTCAGTGATTGTGTTACCGGTAAAAGCCGGTTACAATAATGCTATCTGCATATCAAAACCGGCATGACCCGTGTTAGCCGGTGGGGTGATTGTTGTCAGAGAGCAGGTTGTATTGATGAATAAACAATTCTATTCTTGACCGGGTTATTGCTTTGAAAGACGATGAAGAAGTTACAAATACTTAACGTATGATATCTGGTAAGTGGAGAAGCAGAAATGAAGTGATTACATTATAAGGAAAGTAACCTTGCCACTTCATCCCAGTTCACCACATTCCACCAATTGGCTACATACTCGTTGCGTTTGTTCTGATATTTTAAATAGTAGGCGTGCTCCCAAACATCCAGAGCGAGTAATGGTGTTCCTTTTAATTCGGACAAATCCATCAACGGATTGTCCTGATTCGGTGTTGATCCAATCATGAGTTTCCCGTTCGCCTTTACCAGCCAGGCCCAACCAGAACCAAAACGGCTCATGGCAACTGAGGTGAATTGTTCTTTGAATTTATCAAACGAACCGAATGAACCGGTAAGGGCTTCACCAATTTTGCCGGATGGCACTCCGCCTCCATTGGGTTTCATCACCTGCCAGAAGAGATTGTGATTGTAAGCACCACCACCATTGTTACGGGCTTTAGCCGATAGCTTGGAGATGTTGGTAAAGAATTCATTTTCACTGGAGAAGCTGATCTTTTCATCGGCAATCGCATCGTTTACATTTTTAACGTAAGCCGCATGATGACGATTGTAATGAATGTCCATGGTCATAGCATCTATGTTTGGCTCAAGAGCAGCATACTCATAGGGAAGCTTTACCTGGGCAAATGATAAAACACCAGGTTGTAAAGCAGGGTTGTTCTGTATTGGTTTAGCTGCGCAAGCATCGATGATCATGGAAGAGCCAACCGAACTGATAACTGTTGCCTTTATTGCGGTGTGTACAAACTTTCTACGACTGGTTTTTTTCATGTTCGGCATGTTAAAAATTAATGTTTAAGAATTTGCATACAGTAGTTGCAGCCACGGCTGTCTTACGGAAACGTACGGTAAATTTACCCAAAAATTATTAGCTTGCTGTTAACCAAATCCAGCCTATTATGCCAGATATATTATACGATGAAATTCCTTCCCTCGATCTTTCCGATTTTACAAGTGGAGATATGCAGCGGAAAAGAAAATTTGTCGATAATCTCGGGGCCGCTTATAACAATATTGGTTTTGTAGCCATCAAAAATCATTACCTAACCGATGACTTATCCTCCAGGCTTTATGATGTAATCAGGAAATTCTTTGCTTTACCCGATTCGGTTAAGCAGAAATATGAAATACCCGGACTGGCTGGTCAGCGGGGGTATGTGGGTAAGGGAAAGGAACATGCGAAAGGAAGAAATACCGGTGACTTGAAAGAATTCTATCATATTGGGCAGGAAGTAGAAGATGACGACCCCATTAAGATTGAATATCCGGCAAATGTTTGGCCTGACGAACTGCCTGAGTTTAAGGAAATCGGTCTTGAGGTTTACCGAAGGCTTGAAAACACTGGTGTGCAGATGCTGCGGGCAATTGCTTTGTACCTTGGATTGCCTGAAAATTATTTTGATGATAAAGTTCATCATGGTAACAGCATCCTTCGGCCAATACATTATTTCCCGATCGAAAATCCGGAGGGAGTGCCAGCCGATGCTGTACGGGCAGCTGAACATGGAGATATAAATCTAATTACCCTTCTGATGGGAGCCAGTGCTGATGGATTACAAGTATTGCGAAGAGATGGAAAATGGATTCCGATTACCGCATTGCCTGAGCAATTAGTCGTAAATGTGGGTGACATGCTCGAGCGACTTACCAATAAGAAATTAAAATCAACCATACATCGTGTAGTGAATCCACCGCGCGATAAAATGAATACGCCACGGTATTCCATTCCGTTTTTTATGCATCCGCGTAGCGAAATGAGCCTGGCAGCATTGCCATCATGCATTGATGCAAAACATCCGAAATTGTGGCCTGATATAACAGCAGGGGAGTTTTTAGATGAAAGGTTGGCCGAAATCGGGTTGAAAAAGAAATAGCCCAACGCCAACTGCCCTAAATTGATAACCCGGGTACGATACTATATCTTTTTGAAGGATGTGTTGTGGCTCGCTCTCACTTCCTTCGGGGGCCCCCAGGCACACCTGGGTCATTTTCAAAAAATTCTGGTCGAGAAGCGAAAGTACCTTTCCGAGCCCGATTTGATGGAGCTGAATTCATTATGCCAGATTCTTCCTGGTCCCAGTTCCACGCAAACATTGACAGCAGTTGGTTATAAAATTGGTGGCCCTAACCTGGC
>JALOMY010000149.1 GCA_025455225.1 Cyclobacteriaceae bacterium
GGTGAGTTCAAAGCCAGTTCAAACAGTCTCTCATAGGGCGCTAAAACCCGGTCGGCCAGTTTTTTCAATTCTGCATAATACGCCATGAACAACTTTTCATTATACACTTGCTTGACCTCACCCTCGTTGTATTTCTGAAAGTCGATCGAAACAGACACTTTTCCACGTTCCAGTTTTTCACTTAATAGATTTCGTAATTCAATCTCTTTATCAGAAAAGTGCTTAGGAAGGCGCAACGATACGTCCAGGTATTTTGAATTCAGGCTTTTTACTTCAACGTTTATTTTAACCTGATTATCATCGTGAAGTACGTGGCCATAGCCGGTCATTGATTTTATCATGGAACAGATAATAGAATGTGCTGCATCAAAGGTAAGGCATACAGCTAATTAAATAAGGAACTAGTTTCTTGAATAATCAGAAGTCGAAGCCCAGTGTAAACAAGAACTGGGGCTTTCCAACCTCGTAATTTTCAACCGGCCACGCCAGGTCAAATTTCATATAATACCCGAAAATTACCGTCCGCATACCAACGCCATAACTGTATAACCAGGGATTCAGGAAATTTTTAATGTCAATTTCAAACGGCCCGTTAATTATACGATCGATTCTTACGCTGTTGCCTGAATCAAAGGGTGGTTTTCCCGACCAGCTGGTGCCGATGTCATAAAAGGCAATCAACTGCATGTTGCGGAAGAAGTTGGATGATATCGGAGAATTACTGAATGCCCGGATAAGGGGTAACCTGAATTCGGCATTCATTAATAAAACGGTGTTTCCAAAAAGAGTGGAGTAGGGGAAGCCGCGTAAATTGGTTGCAAATTCAGCGAAAAGAATATCCTGGTTTTCAAGGCGTGTCCCCAATGTATTTTCATTGCCTTCGCTGTCTCGACCACTGTAATTTGTTTTATTAAAGGCCCAGTTATCCATGCCGCCCAATAAATATTGTTTGGGTGAACGGCCAAAGAAGGATCCACCAAAACCTCTTACGGCAAAGACTATCTCACGGTAAATTTTCTGATAATGACGAATGTCCAGGGAAACCTGACTAAAGCTATTGTCGGCATTGTTGATACCCTGGTAGTGATTGAAAATCAATTTGCCGCGGGTTCCTTCAATAAGGTTTAAACCGGTTGATACGGAATTATCATAAACCAATTCTGTTTTAATACCAGCATAAAAATTATTAACCGGAGTTTCAGATGGTGGGTTAATCGGGAAGGAAGAAGTGCCCTGGTTAACCGAACGGGCAAACAAACCAAAGGGTTTGATTGCGACCCGCAGGCGATCTGTAATCGGGAAGGCAGCGCCCAGTTCCAGTTTATCGGAAGTATAATGATAAATGTTTCCATCGCTATACGGTTCCCAGCGAATGCCCTTTCTGTCAAATCGGGCACTGAAATCAATGAAGTGAGGCAGGTACTGGAATTCAGCATAAACATCACCGTTCCGCAGATCGATTGAAGACATTAAGCCTCCATAGAACCGGTAGTTTTCCAGCATATCATTCATCTGGGTTTCCAGCAGGAATCCAAGACCACGCAAGGGGTCAATAACAAACGATGTCACCAGGCTGTTGGCTGTGAACTTGGATTCGTAAGGGAAGGGTCCCAGAATGCGGCTCTTATCCCGGGCTTTCATATACCGGTTCAGAAATGATTCTGCCGGTTGTTCTTTTCTTACAACCTCGTCTTCAAAGACGTAATCATCTGTATTGATAACCTTCCCTTTGTTTACTTTGGTGGTATCTGCGTTAACAACGGTATCGCTTTTAATTGTAATGGTATCGGGAGTGACCTGAAGTGTGTCCACTTTAACTTTTATAGTATCTTTTTCTCCCTGGGCTTCCTTTAAACGTGCATTGATCAGGTCCTTAATGCTCATAGGCCTGTCTTCTTCCTGGCGTCTTCGTTCCTGGATGAATCTTGCCTGCTGAAGTTCTTTTCTCCGGGTAGCAGGTGTGAAGGTGCTTTTGTTAAGGTTGTAATTCCGGTCAATGAAGATGTCATCACGCAAGCGATGCTTCATGGTAAACACAAGCGTGTTTTGATTGAAATTAAAGTCGTAGTCCCTTACACTGGAAGCAAAATTTGAAACCTGTGTATAGATTCCGGTTGAACGATCGTATTTGAAAATGTTAACAATGCCCCGTTGATCACTGAGGTAATAATAAATGTCATCATTTAAGGCCAGTGGTGCATAATCCTTGCTCAATGTATTTGTAATACGGGGAACAACCACGTTTGTAGTATCGAGATCAAATACGAAGAGATTAAAGTTATCGGTTAGGTCGCCAAGCGATGCTTTTCTGGCTACAGTCAATGTGTCGTTCACACGGTTTGAGCTGAATACAATGCGATTGGTTCCCGGAATAAAGGAAGGATCGAGATCATCGTAAATATCGTTGGTAAGCCTGCGTACTCGGTCTCTGCGGGTACTGATCAGAAACAGATCGTTCTGTCCTTCAAAATCAGCGCTGATAATTACCAGCCTTCCATTACTTGAAAAGTTTATGCTTCGCACGTTGTTGAAACGATCGAGCTCGCGGGGCAACTTTGTTTTGGTAGCCAGATCGTACAACCAGAAAGTGTACTCGCCCCGTTTAACCCCGATTACGCCCAGTGTCGAAGCATCAGACCAGCTGATGATTGGCAACCGATAATCTACCCGTTGCCCAATTACCCGCGTGCCCCCGGTAAGAATTACGGTTTCTTTTTTAGTGCCCAGTTCACGCACTTTTACGGTATAGTGTCCGCGGTCATTTTCGGCATACGCCAGGTAGCGGCCATCAGGACTTATTTTGATTGTGGTGAATTCTGTGGTCAGGTTGTGTCGGGGTGTAAACTTGAGCGAGTCTTCAGGCCTAGTATAAGTACGGCTAACCATGGTTTCCATTTGCCGGTAATATTCCTGCCATTCGGTCAATAACTGATTAAAATTAACTCCGAGGGTTATCAGAATACTTTTTTCTTCATTGCGGGTTACTCGGGTATAATTGAGAATATTTGATACACTGCTTTTACCATAACGCTCGGCAATGTAATTCCAAACTGATTGTCCGACTAAGGCAGCTTCTTTTCCGGAAAATTTAATTATACGTTTAACACTCCGGGTGTTGATTATTTGCCGGATGTAGTCATCCATTTCTGAATCCCATCCTTTGGCAACATAGAGTGAAGCTCCGCTCACAAACCACTCGGGAAGATTCATCAATAAAGAGCTTTGGAAAATATCCTTCAAATTTCCGCCATACATCATTTCATTTAGCAGCAAATCGGAAATTTTGAAGAGGAGTTCTTCTTTCAATTCCTGGGCTGTACCCTGGTGGGCAACTTCAACAAAGGGTTTTACAAATTCCGTTTCCCCACCAATATTATAATACGTATGATTCAGCCCCATATTACTTTGGCGCAAATCGGCCATAGAATTATAGAGGAATACTTTAGTCTTGAAGTAAGGCGGGTATCCGATCAGGTCCGTAATCCGGTCAAATTCAAGCTCAAGAAATTGAAGGGCCTCAGTTGCAATTTCCTTACGGGCATCATAATAATAGATGTCAAAGTTTTCACCGCTAAGGTATTGCCAGTCAAATATGCGGTACTGTTGCCGGTTTTTGCCGAAAACTTCACGTGCTTGCTGAGCATTACCCTGTTCAGACAGGGCACATAAGAATAGTACAAATAAAAGAGAGGCTTGTATTCTGGGAGATCTCACAACTTCTTACTTTCTAAGCTGATTTCCAATATAATGAATAATAACGACTGAGGGCTACCTCATTGTTTATGGGAAGCCGTTTTTCCATCCAAAGGGTTAAAATGTTCGAAAAGTACGGTGCCAGGCTAACCCCCTTGGTTCCTAAACCATTAAAAACGATTAACTGTTCAATTTCCGGATGTGGACCTAAAATCGGCCTGCGGTCGGGTGTGGTGGGCCTGAAGCCCCACGTCTGATTAATTATTGTATAGGGGAATGAAATGAGCTGATCCAATTTCTCAGTCAATTCCTTTTTGCCTTCGGTTGTAATGCCTTCCGATTGATCCTGCTTGGAATAGGTTGCGCCAACTTTCCAGATATCCGGCACAAGATACACTCCGCGATTATAAATGACATTCAGTTTTGTGGAACATGCAATATGCAAGGTTTCACCCTTCAATGGCTTAATCGGTAACCACGAGAAAAATTGGCTTTGACTTATCTTTTCTCCGGTACAATAGATTATTGAAGAGGCCTCTGCATTTTTATAATAAACGCGGTTGTCTTTAAAAGTTAGTTTCGTTTCATCAAGATTTTCTTCTTGCCGTGCATTCAGCTTTGCCAGGTAATTACGTACCGACTGGCAAAACACCTGGGTGTTCAAGTATCCACAATGTTTAAGCAACAATCCTCCATATGGATTCTTTACCTGATCGGTGTCAATTGGCCGCATAAGGATCCGGTCGATAAAGAATTCGAATTCAGGATCTGCACTTTTACCCATCCATTCGTTCTGCTCTTCGATGGTATGAAACGGACGATACACCGGCATGGTATAGTAAAACCGGGAGCCCGTGATTTCTTCTGCCCGCTGATAGAATTTGTTCAGGTAAGGAAATAAGGAATTGGCCAGCCAGGTTTTACCCATTATTTTACCTGTTATCGGGTTGAATAATCCGGCCGCTACCTGGGTTGCCGAATTTGAATCGGGCTGATCAATTACAATAAATTTCTTCTTCTGTTGAATCAATTGTAATGCCAGGCAGGAACCTGCCAGTCCCTGTCCAACAATTATATAATCAACAATCTGTTTAGACATCCTAAAATCAACCCGATTGCAAAACAAATACAAAATTCCGGATTAATTTTGATGATTGCTTATCGCAGATGCTTTCAGTTAAAAGATTTGAATTTAATCCGTTTGAAGAGAATACCTATGTGGTGTATGATGATACACGGCAATGCATCATTATTGACCCGGGCTGTTCCGATCAGGAAGAAGAATCCGCACTGATGAGATTCATTTCTTCGAATGCGCTTCAGGTCGTCATGCTTATAAATACCCATTGTCATATCGATCATGTTCTTGGTAATGCTTTCATAAAAAATCAATACCATGTAAAACTATGGATACACGAAAAGGAAGAACCACTATTGAAATCCGTTAAAGCTTATGCGCCTAATTATGGATTTTACAGGTATAACGAAGCCATTGCTGATGAATTTTTGAAAGAAGGCGACTTCGTGGAATTGGGGAATGATCGGTTGGAAGTACTTTTTGTGCCTGGCCATAGTCCGGGGCATATTGCTTTGTATCATAAGGAATCGAAAACAGTACTTGGGGGTGATGTGTTATTCCGGAGTAGCATTGGCCGAACAGATTTACCCGGTGGCGATTACGACACGCTGATCCGCAGTATCCATACAAAATTGTTCACTTTGCCGGATGATGTTACTGTATATTGCGGTCATGGCCCTGAAACAACCATTGGCTACGAAAAACGAACTAATCCCTTTTGTGCTCTGGATACAAACATTGCTTAAATGATCCGGCATATTCCAAATACGCTTACTTCATTGAATCTGCTTAGCGGAGCAATTGGTATTGTAGCTGTGTTTGAGGGTTGGGCAGCACCGGCAGCGTACTTTGTATGGATTGCCTGTGTCTTTGATTTTTTTGATGGATTTACTGCGCGGGCTTTAAAGGTAAGTTCACCGATAGGCAAAGAATTGGATTCACTGGCAGATGTAATCAGTTTTGGCATGTTGCCAGCTGTAGTCATGTATTCCATGATGAAACCGGTAGTAGATGATTACTATTCTTTTCTTGCTTTCTCAATAGTTGTGTTCTCAGCTATTCGTCTGGCCGTTTTTAATGTAGATGAAACTCAGCGTGAATCATTCCGTGGATTACCTACGCCTGCCAACGCTTTGCTGATAACTGCATTACCGTTGCAATCGGGTTGGATGGCTGATATTCTCTCCAACAGTTGGGTATTGGTTATTATTATACTAGTCAGTTCCTGGTTATTGGTTTCACCCATTGAACTTTTTGCCCTGAAATTCAAAAACTATTCGTGGAAGGATAATAAAACACGGTACCTTTTTCTTTTAATAACCTTATTAGTATTGGCATTTTTTCAGGCTCAGGCATTGCCGCTGGTCATACTGATTTATATTGGTTTGTCGTTAGTTCAGAAAGCGTTTAATTAACCCGTTCAATACACGTTACTAAGTTATGAAGGGAAGATTGTACATCGTGGTGTTGATTATGGCGTGCTTGAGTTATTGGTCAGACAATGGCTTAGTCGAAACTTCCTTTTCACAATCATCTGTTCTGGCCACCGGCAAGTGGTATAAACTGGAAGTTGATAAACATGGTGTTTACCGAATAGATCATTCATTGGTTAAGAAGATGGGCTTTAATCCTTCGTCCATCGATCCGCGGAACATCCGTATTTACTCACAGGGAGCAGGCATGCTGCCTCAATTAAATAGTGAGCCTCGAATTTCAGATCTTCAGGAATTGGCTATTCAGGTAATTGGGGAAGAGGATGGTGTCTTTAATTCACAAGATTACATTTTATTTTATGGCGAAGGTCCAGATCGATTTTTTTATGACTTATCGCGTGACGTATTTCAATACGAGAAGAATCTTTATGAAAAATCCAATAAGTATTTCTTTACCATAGGTGATTCACCGGGAAAACGACTTCAGTCTGGAAGTTCAATGAACAAGGCGCTTCCTGTAATTCGAGAGTTCGAAAACTTTGTTTATCACGAATTGGATCGATACAATGTTTTAAAATCCGGGAGAGAATGGTTTGGAGAACAATTTGATATAACCACTGAGTTAACGTTACGTTTTGAACTGCCCCAGGTAATTGAAAATTCACCCGTTAAACTCATATCCGATGTTATGGGACAAGCCTTCAGCAACACTTCGTTCAATGTATTTATTAATGGTGTGCAGGCCGGGCAACATGAAATTTCTCCGATACCGAATACTCAATATGGTATTAAAGGGAGGCATGATCGCGATACTTTTTTGATTAATTCAAATACCGTTTTAGCACCCGGAAAGAATCTTCAGGAAGTTCGGTATCAATTTGTAAAGAATCCCAACTTCCGTTCAACGGGTTATCTTGATTTTATGCTGTTACAACT
>JALOMY010000150.1 GCA_025455225.1 Cyclobacteriaceae bacterium
GATTTTCCCCAGTTGGGTTTATAGGTTACTTTAAAGTGAGAAATCTGTACCGGCATGCGGGCTTGTTCACCGATGGCAATGGCTTCATTAACTGCTTCCGTTACCCGGTCGCCTTCGTTACGAATATGGGAAGCATATACGCCACCAAAGCGTGCCGCCACCTGTGCCAGCCCAACAACTTCTTCGGTTTTGGAATAAGTACCCGGTACGTAGATCAGGCCGGTAGACATTCCAACAGCACCATCCATCATTGCTTTTTCCACAAGGGCCTCCATCCGGCTTTGTTCATCCGGAGTTGGGTTGCGCTGACTGTCACCCATCACAGCTCTGCGTACGGTGTTATGACCAATCAGGGTAGCGATATTCAACGATGTACGAACACTATCGATCCGTTGAAAGTATTCGGCAATATCCGGGCTTGAACCTCCGCAATTGCCGGTGACAACCGAAGTAACTCCATCCAAAATAAAATTTCCGGCTGTTGGAATTCTGACTTCATTTCCTTCGATATGGGTATGCACATCGATGAATCCGGGTGCAACAATCAAGCCTTTTGCATCTATAATTGTGTTTGCCGGGAACTCCTTCAGGTTTCCGATGTACACAATCTTACCTTCGTTCACACCCACATCACCATAAAACCAGGGATTGCCTGTGCCGTCCACAATTTTTCCATTCTTAATAATCAGGTCGTAGGATTGTGCCCGGGCACTGAAAATTACTGTCCCGATCATTACAGTAAGAAAAATTGCTTTCAGATTCATAATCAATTTTGGTTAGAGGGCTGAACGTCTGGCATTATTCGATTCTCCCGATTGGCAATTTCCCAGGCCGTATAGAAAATGCACTTAGTACGTTTTGTAAGAAGATCAAAATCAATCTTGCTCACTTCATCGCTGGGTTTATGATAGTTTTCATGAATTCCATCAAAATAAAAGATAACCGGAATATTTTTACTGGCAAAGTTCCAGTGATCCGAACGGTAATACAGCCTTTCGGGATGTGCCGGATCATTATAGGTATAATCGAATACAAGATTCGTATACTTTTTATTAACAGATTCGCTAACCCGATGAAGTTCAGTTGATAGCTTATCTGAACCAATTACATACACATAGGGTGCCTGGTTCTGATGTTTAGGATCGCTTCTTCCGATCATATCGATGTTCAGGTTAACCACAGTTTTTTCCAGCGGAAAAACAGGTTGTGTATTGGTATAGTATTGCGATCCCAGTAGTCCCACTTCTTCAGCGGTTACTGTCATGAATAAAATACTTCTTCTCGGACCTTTTCCTTCCTGCTTTGCTTTGGCAAATGCGCTGGCAATCGCCATAACAGCAACTGTACCCGAACCGTCATCATCCGCTCCATTATTGATCAAATCGCCTTCACCACTATTTCGCTTTCCGATATGATCGTAGTGTGCGGTAATTACAAGAACCTCCTCTTTTTTATCACTTCCTTCCAGGAAACCCAATACATTCTCTGTTTTAACTTCCTTAAATCCCGGCTTCACCGAATAAGCCACAGTAACCGGGTTTATTGCCTTCAGGTCATTTTCCTCCATGGCTTTTTTCAATCGTTCAGGCGAAGACTTCATGAATCGTGAGCCGGTTGCAGCATGCAGAATAAACAAATTGGTAACGGTATACGGTGTACCCATGGTAAGACTCATCCTGCCCCGGCTGATGACATCAGCCAGTGCACTTAGCGATTTAAAATCTTCTTCTTTCTCGACCATGGCAAAAATCATTTTTGCTCCGCTGTTGCGCACCTGTTGTAAGGCTGGGTTATTCCGGATGGATGCCCCTTCCAGGAAAATCAATACAGCCTTGTCGCGTACTTCAACCTGGTTCAGGTCAACTTCAGTTCCTTTGCCGGCAAAATGCAAAGGCAGTTGAATGGTTTCCCCGGTTCCTCCGGATCCTATAAAAATAAAATCCTTATTCGGGGTTAATTCATCACCCGAAACTTCAAGATGAACTTCAGGAGCCTTGGAAGAATAAAGGGTAATAGGTTGAAAATAGCTGTCGTTTACTGGGCCTTTAAGTCCGATTTCTTCAAAATAACTGGCAATGAAAGCCGCTGCCATTTTTTGACCCCGCGTGCCGGTTCCTCTTCCTTCAAGCACATCAGATGCCAGTACCGAAAGGTTGTCTTTCAATTCTTTGGATGTTATGCCGTTTCCGTACCTAAGGACGGTTGGATTCTGGGCAACCAGTGAAAAGGGTACTACGGCAAACCAGCAAAGCAAGATTCTGATTAGCATGACACAGGGTTTGGTCCTGATCAAATATAACGATAGGTGCTTCAACCCTTCCCGGGAAAAAGCCCGTTAAACAAAATTTTACAGGGACGGTGAACCTGACCAAGATCAGTCAATGGAATAATAATAAACCTGTAATTTGTCTGATCCCTGATATACATTTGTGGCCTCAAATTGTTCCAGTAGTATACATCTTAATCGACCGTCATAGAAAACTCATGAATACCCTGAATCCACATTACGCAGAGAAATTTGAAGTGCGGCACAATGCACCGGGAGCGAACCAAATCGCTGAAATGCTAAAGGTTGTCAAAGCTCCTTCTTTGGATGCCCTCATCGATCAGACAGTTCCTTCAGCAATTCGTCTCAAAAAACCGCTGAATTTACCTCCGGCTCAAACGGAACAACAATTCCTGAAGTCGTTTAAAGCATTGGCTTCCAAAAACAAGGTACTTAAGTCCTTTATCGGAATGGGGTATTACAATACCTACACTCCGGCTGTTATTCTTCGCAACATTCTTGAAAACCCGGGATGGTACACTGCCTACACACCTTACCAGGCTGAAATAGCCCAGGGCCGACTTGAAGCCCTTATCAATTACCAAACAATGGTGATTGACCTTACCGGGATGGAAATTGCCAATGCCTCCTTGCTCGATGAAGGCACTGCTGCTGCAGAGGCTATGCACTTGCTTCATGCATCCCTTAAGCCGGTAAAAAAGAATGCTAAAAAATTCTTTGTTGACAGCAACACTTTTCCACAGACCATCGATCTTCTGAAAACCCGTTCGGCTCCGCTGGGTGTTGAACTTGTTATAGGGAATATTAACCAACTGGATCTTACGGATGCTGACCTTTTCGCTGTTTTCATTCAGTACCCGGACAGCAACGGCAGCATAACTGACCACACCGCTTTTATTCAGGCCGCGCATGAGCAAAATGTGTTTGTTGCCATGGCCACCGACTTATTGGCGTTAACGTTATTGAAATCTCCCGGAGAAATGGGGGCCGATGTAGTAGTGGGCTCCAGCCAGCGCCTGGGTGTGCCAATGGGATTCGGTGGTCCTCACGCGGCTTTCTTTGCTACCAAAGAAGAATTCAAACGTCAGATGCCGGGAAGAATCATCGGGGCATCGGTTGATGCGCAGGGTAAACCGGCTTACCGGATGGCCTTGCAGACGCGTGAGCAACATATCCGAAGAGAGAAAGCAACTTCCAACATCTGCACGGCACAGGTTCTGCTGGCCGTAATGGCAGGCATGTACGGTGTTTACCACGGACCTGACGGATTAAGAAAAATTGCAGGACGCGTTCATGCATTAGCCCAGCTGCTAAATGAAGGCCTTAAAACACTTGGATTCAAACAGGTAAATGAAAACTTTTTCGATACGCTTAAAATCGAAGTTGCCGATAAAGAAGCCATTCGAAAAGAGGCACTTAAGCGTGAAATGAATTTCCGGTATTTCGCTACGAACCACATTGGTGTTTCCCTCGATGAAACCACAACGCTTGATGATGTTCATAGTATTCTGGAAGTATTTGGAGCAAAGTCGAAGATTACAACGCCCAAACAGTTGGAAGTAAATTGGCCAAAATCCCTGCAACGCACTTCCTCCTTTATGACACACCCGGTATTCAATTCGTATCATGCTGAGCATGAAATTCTGCGGTACATCAAGCGGTTGGAGAACAAAGATCTTTCCATGGTGCATTCCATGATCTCCCTCGGATCATGCACGATGAAACTAAATGCAACCACCGAGATGATACCAGTGACCTGGCCTGAACTTGGAAATATGCATCCATTCGTTCCGACCGACCAGGCAGCAGGTTATCAGGAAATGATTCATATCCTGGAAAAATGGCTTGCCGAGATTACCGGATTTACCGGTGTCTCCATGCAACCCAACAGCGGAGCCCAGGGTGAATATGCCGGTCTAATGGTAATTCGCGCGTATCATCATCACCGCGGTGATCATCACCGCAATGTGGCTCTCATCCCGGCATCTGCCCATGGCACCAACCCCGCAAGTGCCGTTATGGCTGGTATGGAAGTGGTTATTGTTAAATCGGATGCTGAAGGAAAAATTGATGTAGCTGATTTAAAAGCCAAAGCCGAACAATACAAAGACCGGCTGGCTGCTTTAATGGTTACCTACCCATCAACACATGGAGTGTTTGAAGAAGCCATCGTTGAAATATGTGAAGTAATTCACAAGAACGGAGGTTTAGTCTACATGGATGGCGCCAACATGAATGCACAGGTTGGTCTGACTTCACCAGCCAACATTGGGGCCGATGTTTGCCACCTTAATCTTCACAAAACCTTCTGCATTCCGCATGGAGGTGGCGGCCCGGGCATGGGTCCGATCTGTGTCAACGACAAACTTAAGCCCTTTCTTCCGGGTCATTCAATTGTAAAAACAGGGGGTGATCATGCCATTACCGCGGTCTCTGCAGCACCCTGGGGCAGTGCCAGCATCTTAGCAATATCGTATGCCTATATTGCCATGATGGGTGCTGAAGGATTAACCCAGGCAACCAAACTGGCCATACTGAATGCAAATTATATTAAAGACCGTCTGGCGAGCGATTATAAAATATTATATACCGGTAGCAACGGCCGATGTGCTCACGAAATGATTGTGGATTGCCGGGATTTCAAAAAATCAGGTATCGAAGTGGAAGACATTGCCAAACGTTTGATGGATTACGGATTCCACGCGCCTACAGTTTCATTCCCGGTGGCCGGCACGTTAATGATTGAACCTACCGAAAGTGAAACCCGCGAAGAACTCGATCGCTTTTGCAATGCTTTGCTCGAAATCCGAAATGAAATCCGCGAAGTCGAAGAAGGTAAAGCCGATAAAGAAAATAATGTGCTTAAACATGCACCTCATACCGCTGCTGTTGTAATGACCGATGACTGGAATCGTCCTTACACCAGGCAAAAAGCAGCTTATCCGCTTCCATATGTGAAGGAAAGTAAATTCTGGCCAAGTGTAAGCCGTGTTGACAATGCCTATGGTGATCGTAACCTGGTGTGCAGTTGCTTACCGGTTGAAGCGTATGAAACACATAACGAAGCGGTTGTTGCCTGAGTGCAGACAATAACCAAAATGATAGACCCCTTATGATTGCACATAAGGGGTTTTTATTTTTTGATCGTATTTTTAATCTTCGGGCCTGCCTTTCATGAATCAGAACGATTTCAATACGCGATTCAATCAGACCCATGCATTACCCGGATGGACATGGTTTGCCACTGCATTACTCCTTCAGGCTGCTTTTGGTATATCCCTCCTTTTTAAATATGCTCAGGGTGTAAGTAGTTTTTACATTCCTACAGCTGTTGCCATTGTTTTGGTTCATTGGTGGGGCGTTAAGCGGGTTATTCCCATCATGTATGGTATTGCCATACTGAATACTCACTTCTGGGGAATTGAAAACTGGCTTTTATGGCCACTGTATTCATTACCGGAGGTATTGGGAACGTGGCTTTCTTATTTCCTGTTCAGGAAAATCATTAAAGGCAAATATTGGCTTCCCTCCACCCGTCACTTCCTCCTATTTACAATTTTAGGACTTCTCGTGCCGGTTACCATTGAACTTGTTCTATTGCAAACCATCTTCACGTTTACCGGCCAGTATACAACGGATCAATTCCTGTCGAATTTTCTTAACAACTGGTTGGGTGAGTGTACCGCGAATTTTGGAATTGCCATACCTATGCTCTACGCATTAACCCCTGTGATGCATCAGTATAACCTGCTGGAAAATCCGCCTGAAAAAAAATTAAGCGACACCAGGCCTAAGAAACTTCATCAGCAACTTGAGATTTTATTCGTTTACGTTATTCTGTTTATTCTTTCCGTAATCACTTCCTTTGATCAATTTTGGTTTGCTTACGGAATATGCTCCTTGTACATCGCTATTCGCTATGGTTTTAGGGAAGCTATTTTTTGCAACCTGTATGTTTTTATTATTACGTATGTATTGCCCATTTTCTATACAGATGTTTCCCAACAGATATTTGAATCGGAAAGTCCGCTTTATTCTATTTACCTGGGCAATATTCTTTTATCGTTTTTTGTAGCTCTTACCGGGCGGGTAATCAGCGATTTGCGTATTGCTGAAAAACGGCTCAGCGAAAAGAACAAAGAATTGGAAGATACCAACAAGGAACTTGACCGGTTCGTTTATAGTGCATCGCATGATCTGAGTGCTCCGCTCAAATCCATTCTCGGGCTTGTTACCATCAGCAAGATGGATCCGTCACCGGATGCTTCGCGTTTATACCTGCCTGAAATAGAAAAAAGTGTACTAAAGCTGGATGCGTTTATTTCTGAAATACTGGATTACTCGCGTAATAAACGTTCGGAAATTGTACCTGAACAAATCCACCTTCGGGAACTCTGCCAGGAAATTCTTGAAAACCTGAAATACCTTGAAGGCTTTAATAAGATTCGGTTCGATCTGGATTCCATTCAGGATCAATTCTTTCTGCAGGATAAAACCCGTTTACGCATCATTCTGAGTAATCTGATTTCCAATGCCATTAAATTTCAGAAACGTACTTCCGGCCATCAACCCATGATTTCCATTATGTCTGAACGGAAGAATGGAATGTGGAACATCCGGGTGATGGATAATGGTGAAGGTATCCGACCGGAACACCAGAATAATGTATTTAATATGTTCTATCGCGCCAGTGAAAATTCACGGGGCTCCGGGTTGGGCTTATACATTGCCCGCGAATCGGCCATTAAAATTGGTGGGAACATCCGGGTTGAATCAGAACATAAAAAAGGTTCCGTCTTTACCGTTGAGTTCCCAGAACTGACTTGAT
>JALOMY010000151.1 GCA_025455225.1 Cyclobacteriaceae bacterium
AGGCATGATCAAATCCGGATTCAACATAATCCGGAAGAAACATGTATTCGTACGGTGATGCTTTTTTATCCATCGGTAAGCCGAGACAAATATCTATACCCAGATCACCCCATGGTTGATAGTTCAGGTATAGATCCGTTAACTGCCGGATGGAATAGCTGGTGGATATATACGAACCATCAAACTGAACCGAGTCCCCGAAAACTTTAGAAACTATTTCAGGAAGTTTTGTGGCACAATTATCATAAAAATAATCATAACGATAGTATTGATTTTCCGGCTGCGCGTTCCAGATCAGGTAATCGAATAATTTTTGCTTCTGGAAAGTATTCAGGTTTAAAACCTGTTCATGCACATACCGGTTGTAATAAACATAGGTATACTCAAAGCGTTTGTAATCCTGAACAGCCAGCCGGTAATTATTATGTCCCCTCGCAAAATTGAGATAGAAATTAGGCTGGTTGAAATCAAATACACCATAATTAAATGCGTGGTCAATTTGATTAGCCGGATCGAATACCCGAAACGCGCTGTGGCCAAAAGCGGAATACAATTCAGCCTGTCCCGGTCCGCAGGTAATCACTGAAATTTCAGCCTGATCAGAGAGCTTGATTTGAGCGGACAGCGTAAAGGAAAGAGCAAGGATAATCAGGGTTGAGTAACAGTACTTCATGCCGGTTTGATCTGTCCGAAAGATACAATCAATTGATTATCTGCCCATCAAATAAGCATTATCTTGCTGCATGATCGGAGGATTATCGGATAGTTTGAATCTTGCAAAGAAGCTTACGTTCAACAAAGCCTGGAATGCTAGCCGGGTACTTTCCGGTTACTATCGTTCGCGATTAAGTGGAGACCCGTTTCAAACCGGATTACCCATAAGTCTTGCTTTTGAACCGACAACTTCCTGTAATCTGCGGTGCCCTGAGTGCCCCAGTGGTTTACGTTCTTTTACAAGACCTACTGGCATGTTGGGTGAGCCGTTATTCCGGGATGTAATCGATCAGCTTTCATCAACGCTTGCTTACCTCATTTTTTATTTCCAGGGCGAGCCTTATTTACATCCTTCGTTTCTGAACATGGTTCAATACGCATCTTCAAAAGGAATATATACGGCAACATCCACCAATGCACATTACCTGACTGAAGAAACAGCCAGGATGACCGTTGAATCAGGATTAGACCGGTTGATTATTTCCATTGATGGTGTTACGCAGGAATCATATCAATCGTATCGCATTGGAGGAAGTTTATCTAAAGTGATTGAAGGTACCCGAACTATAGTGGCGATGAAGCGTAGACTTCGTTCAAAGACACCGCACCTCATCTTTCAGTTTCTGGTGGTGAGACCTAATGAACATGAAATTCAACCTGTGTACCAGTTGGCACGAGAGCTTGGAGTTGACCAGGTTGTATTGAAGACTGCCCAGATCTATGATTATCAGAATGGATCTGATTTGATTCCCTTAAATGAAAAATACTCCCGTTATAGAAAGAATGCGAATGGAACCTATTCAATTAAAAATGCCCTTGATAATCATTGCTGGAAGATGTGGCATAGTTGTGTAGTAACCTGGGATGGAAAAGTGGTTCCTTGTTGCTTCGATAAAGATGCCCATTTTATTCTGGGAGACTTAACTAAACAACCTTTTAAAGAGATCTGGTTTAGCGAAGAATATAACAGCTTCCGAAGTTCTCTGCTTAAATCACGAAGCGAGATCGAGATCTGTAAAAATTGTTCAGAGGGAACACGGGTATGGGCTTAGTGATGAATTAGTTCTTTTTCCCGGATGCTTTTCTCGATTTTATCCACATCAATCACACCGCATTTGCCGCATCCTGAAGCACAGGATTTTGCTGTGAATGAACGGTATGCCATTCTTCCCAGGTAAACAAGGGCAGCACCAAACAGCACGGCAATCAGCAGATTCTGAATCATGGTGTAAATCTAGGGGTATAATGACCTATTTCCAATTGTCCGATTACGAACGTTATTAACCAATACCGAACGCGTCAACCAGCACTAAGGGGTCAAATTCACATTTTTTGCAGTTGGCATAGAGTTCGTTTTACGGGAAGGTCCTGTTTTAAATTCATTGAATTATAGCCTTATGTTTAAGAATTATCTGATCACCGGTTTCAGGTCATTGATGCGCAAGCGCGGAACAACTTTTTTAAATGTTGCCGGGCTTACACTTGGCGTATCCGGGACTATTATATTGTTTTTAATCCTCCAATTTCACTCCAATTTTGACCGGTATCACTCCAAGTTCGATCGCATATACCGCGTTGTTACATCGGGTAAAGGTAATGACGGAGAGTGGGGCTATACGGCCGGTGTTCCTTCCGTACTTCCTCCTGCCTTTCGGTTAGATTTTTCTGAAGCGGAAGAAGTCGTATTCAGTCAATACCGGGCGAACGCACTTATTCTGATTCCTCAGCCGGATGGTGATTTTAAAAAATTTGAGGAAGAACGGGGTGTAGCTTATACAGAGCCTGGTTTCTTCCGTGTTTTCGACCGAACTGTTCTTATCGGTGATGTCGTAAAATCATTGGATGAGCCCAATGAAGCGGTGATCAGTGAATCCCTGGCATTGAAATATTTCGGGAAAGAAGATGTGGTGGGTGAAATCGTCAAGTTTGACGATCGGGAATTCAAAATCGGTGCAGTGGTGAGTGATCCTCCTGTTCAAACTGATATTCCGTTTTATTTATTTCTTTCCTATGAAACCATTAAAGAGAATAATGAGAAAAACGGATGGAACAGCATCTGGAGTGATGAACACTGTTATTTTTTACTGAAGGAAGGCGAAAGCATTGCTTCTATTGAAAAGCGGTTACCTGATTTTGCAAAAAAGCACAATGCAGAATCATCCTGGGATCAACGCAAATATGTTATTCGTTCATTGGCGGATCTTCACTTTGATGATGAAATCGGAAATTACAATTACAATGCGATAAGCAAATCGTATTTAATTGCCCTGGGGGCTGTGAGTTTATTCCTGATTATAACGGCTTGTATCAACTTCATCAACTTAACTACGGCAGAAGCTATACGCAGATCGAAGGAGGTTGGCATACGGAAGCCCTTAGGGGGTTCTCGCTCCCAATTGGTATGGCAGTTTCTCGGTGAAACCAGTTTAGTTACATTCTGTGCCATGCTTTTATCGTTTGGTATTGTTCAGGCGGTATTGGGAATCATTAACTCCTTCCTGGAACTGCAACTGGAATTTAACCTGATAACGAACTATACCTTGTCGTTCTTTTTGCTTTCTGCATTTATCGTAGTTTCACTTCTTTCGGGTCTTTATCCCGCCTTTGTAATTTCCGCTTTCAATCCGGTTACAGCCTTAAAGAATTCGGCTAATAATCGCAACGCATCCGGTTTTCGATTACGCCAGGCGCTTGTCATCGCTCAATTCGTAATCTCTCAATTGCTCGTCATTTTAACGGTGGTGCTGCTCAGCCAAATGAGTTATTTCAGAAATAAAGACCTGGGCTTCCGCAAAGATGCAATTGTAACGATACCCATTCCAGATCGGGAGAGGCCAACCCAGGATTCAGTTCAGGTAAGCAAGGCCCGCACATTAGCCACGGAAATCTCACGGTTGGCAGGTGTTGAAGGCTATAGCTTATGTTTTTCTGCACCATCGTCAGGATATGTAATGGGATCAGGTTTTTTAATGGAAGGACAAAGTGAAGAACAAACTAAATCCACTCAGGTAAAAGCTGCTGATGGAAATTATTTAAATCTGTTTGAGTTGAAGTTGTTGGCAGGTTCTAACATTGATGACCTCGATACACCAAGGAGTGTTCTGGTGAACCGGAAATTTGTAGAAGTTGCCGGTTATACAAGCCCTGAAGAAATCATCAACAAACAAGTCCGTATTTGGGGAAGAACCCTTCCGGTGGCGGGTGTTGTAGAGAATTTCCACACCATGTCGCTAAGTAATCAGATTGAACCAACCGTTATACAAAACCGATTGGACCAATACCAATTGCTGGCCATTCAAATTCAACCCCAGGCATTTCAGAAGTTAATACCTGAAATCCAGCAACGATGGGAAGCAGCCTATCCGTTATCCATCTTTAGTTATGAATTCCTGGATGAAAATATCCGCGAGTTTTATGAAAGTGAGCAGCGTTCGTCCGTAATGCTTACGGTATTCGCGGGCATCTCTATTGCCATCGGATGTCTCGGCCTGTTTGGATTGGCAGCCTTTATGGCGAATCAGAAAACCAAAGAAATAGGAATTCGCAAAGTGCTTGGGGCTTCCGTAGAAAGCATTCTGTTCATGTTCTCGAAGGAGTTTCTGTTGCTGATTATGATCGGATTTGTTGTTGCAGCACCACTGGCGTGGTGGATCGGCAACCTGTATCTCAGCCAGTTTGCATTTCGGATTGAAATGGGACCGATGATCTTTTTAACTGGAATTATGGTGACACTTAGTGTTGCGTTTATAACGGTAGGCTTCAAATCCTTCCGGGCGGCAACGGTGAACCCGGTAGATTCTTTACGATACGAGTAAACCAATCCCCCTTTATCCGACCGAACCCTCCGGTACATCCGGAGGGTTTATTTTTTATACCAGTGTGGATGGATTATTTCCAGCATTTGCTGGTGCACGGCACCGGCAGCAATCATCTGGCCACCGTATAAATAATTATCGCCTCCTGAAAAATCAGAGACTTTTCCACCGGCCTGTTGTACAATAAACGCACCGGCTGCTACATCCCAGGCATTGAGGTTATACTCGAAAAATCCTTCCATTCGTCCGCAGGCAACATACGCTAAATCAACGGCTGCGCTGCCCAATCTGCGTATGCCATGTGTTTGTTCCAGGAAAACTTTAATAATCTCGAGGTAATCGTCCCGTTTGTCGAGATGATAGTAGGGGAAGCCCGTGGCCAGTAAACTTTCCTGTAATGATGAAATGGTGCTCACGGCAATGCGTTGGTTGTTGCAATAAGCCGGTTGGTGTTCAACCGCATGAAAACATTCATCTCGGTTAATTTCATGCACTATTCCCAGGATGATTTGTTTATTGCGTGCCAGGGCAACACTAATCGCAAACATGGGTAAGCCATGCATAAAGTTGGTTGTACCGTCAAGTGGATCAATTATCCATTCATACTCCATTTGTTCGGATGAAATGCCAGTTCCTTCCTCCGCCAGGAATCCGCTTTGAGGCAGTAATTTTTTTAAACCCTGCACCAGTTTTAGTTCAGCTTCTTTATCTACATACGATACCAGGTTATTGAAACCATGCTTGAATTCAATGCGGGATCGGTCGAAGGCCTGTGCTTCATTTCGAATAAATGCGGCAACTTCAAGGCACAACGAAATAACTTCTTTTTCCAGGTTCACTAATTGATTGTTGTTCATGTGCAAGGATTTCGAAATAAAACAACATTTGTCTTCAAACACTCAATCATCTTCACTTGTTCGGGCAGGTTTACCTGCAACCACAAGTACGATTTCGCCCTTAATATCCTTCCCGGAAAAGTGAGCAATAAGCTCAGGTATTGTTCCGTTAACGGTTTCTTCAAATATTTTGGTTAATTCCCGGGATACACTTGCTCTTCGGTCATTTCCAAAAAACGTCCCCATTTGCTCTAATGTTTTTAATAGTCGATGCGGAGACTCATAAAAAATCATCGTTCGTTCTTCGGTGGCCAGTTTGTTAAGTAACGTCTGCCTGCCTTTTTTGTGCGGAAGAAAGCCTTCAAATGCGAAGCGGTCTGAAGGTAAACCGGATTTAATCAAGGCCGGAACAAATGCGGTTGCACCGGGAAGGCATTCAATTTTAATACCTGCCTGAAGTGCTTCGCGTACTATGAGAAATCCGGGATCGGAAATACCAGGAGTACCGGCATCGCTGACCAGCGCCATTACTTCTCCCTGTTGAAGACGCTTGATAAGCGAAGCAACTATCTGGTGTTCATTGAAATTATGAAAGCTCTGTAATGGTTTTTGAATGCTGAAATGCTTGAGCAGCTTACCGGATGTACGTGTATCCTCAGCAAGAATCAGGTCCACTGATTTTAGAACATCCAGGGCACGAAGAGTGATGTCGCCTAAATTGCCAATAGGGGTTGGTACAATGTATAATGCTGTAGTTGCATTCATTCTTCTACCAACGAATCGATGATGGTGGCTAGTTTTCTATCCTTTTCGGTTACCATGTTGCCGGCATCATGGGTCGACAATTCAATATGAACGGTATTCCAGGTATTTGTCCAGGTAGGATGATGATTCATTTTCTCTGACTCGATGGCTACCCTAGTAATAAACCCAAATGCGGATGTGAAATCTTTGAACCGGAAAGTCCTGGTAAGTTTGTTATTCTCCTCTTTCCACATGTGCAATTCGTTTACACTGGCGAAGGTACAAGATAATCAGGTATTCTCAGTCAGAGCGCGATTAATCCTTCAATGGAGGAAGCCTTCAGGTACATTTCTATAACCGCATCACTGGATGGCGCCATTATTTCAATGGTGATGCTTGTATAATTTCCTTCACTTGAGGATTTCTCCCGTGTTGTGTGTAAAGGAAAAAGTTTTTTTACTTGTTCGACTTTACCCTTAGGCACGATGAACTTAAACATATACAAGGACGGCCATCGATAATGTTGATCGAGTTTTGCACGAAACGATTCAATCGAAGTCTGATCCATTGAAAAGAAAAGCGGACACTACGCATATAGCGAAGTGTCCGCTGGGATTAGGTACAATTAATAAAACCTATATCGTTTGTCCTCTATTGAGGCGTCTAATTTGATAGCTTCAGTAATGCTTGCGCTGTTGCGGTTGACACCAGCCTGTTGCAAGGTGCTCTTGTAAATAGAATAATCAGCGGATGCGGGTGCCGTTGTTATAACCTGTGTTTCTATAATGATCACACCATTTTCACCGGCATAAGGTTTGGAACGCTTACCGCTTTCAAGCGAAAAAGCCATACCGATAGCAACCGGTTCGAAACCAGCCGAGGCAAGTGTATTAGCATTCATGCGCAGGCTGCTGTTGGTATATACATTGGCATCTTTACCAAACGCAGTGGCAATTTCTTCGAGAGATCCCTGCAGGCTACTTACTTTTTC
>JALOMY010000152.1 GCA_025455225.1 Cyclobacteriaceae bacterium
CGACAAAACAGAAAGTGGTTTATACCTGCCTCCGGGTGTTCAGGAGAAAGAAAAAATTCAAAGCGGGTATGTTATCAAAGTGGGCCCGGGTTACCCGTTGCCCTTACCGGCAGACGAAGACGATATGTGGAAAGGAAAAGATGAACAAATAAAATACCTGCCGTTACAGGCACAGGAGGGTGACTTGGCCATCTTTCTTCAGAAAGGCGCAATCGAAGTATTGTATGAAAATGAGAAGTACTTCATAGTGCCACAATCCTCCATTCTTATGCTGGAGCGGGAAGAAGAATTATAGTATTGATGGCACTCCGATTTTAATTTCATGAAAGGCCTTTCGTTTGATGTATTGCGTGTTGGTAAAAAATACCGTCTCATTAATTATGGTGAGGTGCATGAATTTGTGATTGAGTACATTCGGGCTGATGGTGATTTCAACGTCAAGAATATTCATACCCTGGAGCGATTCCATCTGAAGGACCTGATTCGCTACGGAAAAGGAAATGATTTTGAGATTCGTGAGTTATGACTTTTAACCCGTAATCCTTACCTCCTGTTTTGAACCAGTACCTTATTATTCAGATTCTATACGGGGCCGCCTCCATACAAGGTGTGTTTTTGGCCATACTGCTTTGGCGAACCAAAATAAATCAGCCCGCCAACACCATTCTCGGACTACTGCTATTTATTTTATCCTTCCACCTGGTGCTGGTGGGTTTTGATGAACGTGATTTTTTCATTGCACTTCCCCATCTCAGCAGAATTTCCTGGATTATCGGTTCCTTGTACGGACCCCTTGTTTTCATTTTTATAAGCCGCCTGGTTCAAATTAAGGTTAGTCCCTGGATTATCATTTCATTATTCCTTCCTTTCATATTTCTGCTGATCATGTTGCTTCCGTATTACCTTCAATCCGCGGAAGAAAAGCGTGCATACCTGGATGCCTTTGAGACAGCCCGTCAGGATGACTTTGGGTGGATCAATCAAGTGGTTTCAATACTTCAGGTTGCATTCGCAACCGGCAACATGTTGTTCTATCTGGGATGGGAACGCATCCAATCATATGAATTCTCATCACCGGAAAGGGTACGAATCAATTGGCTCCGGCAATTTTTGATTTTTCTCTTGGTCATTATAGTCTTCGGGGTCGCAATCTTTTTTGGAAAAATTCTCAATATCAGTTTCCTGTCATCGTTTTACCGGTACCATTTTATTGGCGTTGTATTCCTTTTTTACTGGTTATCATATCAAGCATTAACGCATCCGGTACTTTTTGGAATAACACAACCGGTGAGCGAGCCGTTAATAAAAGAAAAAGTATTACCGGATGAGAAGGTAAGCAGGGCAAAAACGGAATCAACGATGTTAAACCAGGTATACGGACGGGTAAAGGAAGTAATGGAGAAGGAAAGGTTATTCCTGAAAAGTGATTTAACGCTTACGGAACTTGCGCAACAATGCGGATATACCCGAAATCTTGTGTCGGAAGCCATAAACAGCATTACACAAGGCAATTTTTTTGACTTCGTTAATGATTTCCGGATAGAAGAATTTAAACGGCAGGCTTTCAACCCCGAAAAAAGACATCTCAGTCAACTGGGAATCGCGCAGGAATCCGGCTTTAACTCAAAAGCCTCATTTTACTCCGTATTCAAGAAAAAGACCGGTATGACTCCGGCCGAATACCTCGATCAGCAAAAAAGCAAAGTCAATTCTTAGTCTGAAAGGATACCTTTAGACCCGTATTCTATCTCAAAAAGCAACTTCCTGCAGGGCAGCCGTTCATTGTTCTGTAACTAAAAATTGTATGAACAGAATAATCATTCTACTTCTGGGTCTGGCCGTAACGATAATGGCTCAGGCCCAGGATTATCAAAAGCGACCCTGGATGGCGTTGGAAAACCGGGTTGGCCTGGCCCTTGGAATCGGCAATGTTAAATACCTCGATCAGAATACCTCTCCGCTCATTTACAGGAGCCGGCCTAAAAACCTCAGGCTCTTTTATAACCTGGAAAGCAACACCTTTTTATTCGCGTTTGACCTGGACTTAAAAATCGGCAGCAATGTGCCTAAATATCATCCCGACCGAACGATGTACTTCCAGGAAGAAGATTATACCGGTAAAAAAGAAGATAAAAAATTTCCAGCCGGTGGTTCACTGATGGCCGGACGGATTTCAATCGGAACCTATTATAAAATCAGCTCAACCCAGGAATCAACCTTCAAAATTGCAGTAGGAGGAAGAATTTCCAACGAGTTGTTTTACCCCCAAGGATGGACGGCCTCGGGCTTGTTCAATTCCCTTAGTTTCAGTCCGGAGGGTTTGGCTCAACATTGGATTGACGAACACAATTCCATTACAGCGAGCATTCGCCTTCCGGTAGTTGCCCTGCTCACCCGGCCAACTTATGATAATACGGTTTCAAGGCCTGACAAAACGATGGTTGAAGGATTCTTTGAAAACTCCAGGTGGGTAAGCCCGAAATCATTTTTGGCTCCCGCGTTTGGAATCCGTTATGATTACCAGTTCAATCAACATTGGGGTGCTGCCCTTAACTATGAGTTCGGCTGGTACAGCATCGATACTCCTCAACCCTTCCGTGCGACTCAACAAACTCTGCTCGCTAACATTTATCATCAATTCTAACCGGATATGCAAAACATAATGAAATCCTATAATTCAATACTTCGTACTATTCTGTTCATTTTTTTTCCTGGGCTTTTTATCATGGCTTCGTGCGAAGAAGAACTCATCGGACAGGAAAAGGTCAACACTCCTGTAAATAATTTTGAACACTTCTGGAAGACTTTCGACACACATTACGGACTTTTTGAAGTCAAACAAATAGACTGGCAACACGTGTACAATCAATACCGTTCCCAGGTAAACGACCAGATGACCGATGAGCAGTTATACAATGTACTTACTTCAATGATTGTACCGCTCAACGATAATCATGTTAACCTTTATCCCACAAACGGTGAACTGCCCGTATTCCCAGGTGGTGTGATTCGCTATAAAGATGGAGAACTTACCATACTTAAAGTACAGGAAGACTATGCCCTGAATGTTGTCAAAAACTATGTAACGGATTTGAAAGAATTGAGTCCGAACATGCGATACGGCACATTGGAAAACAATATCGGGTACCTTAATCTTACCGGAACCGATTCAAAAAAAGATACGGAGAAGAATCTGGAGGGGGCTCTCAATGACCTTCGCCAGACTCAAAGCCTGATTGTTGATGTCCGGGGTCATTACGGTGGTATGGATGCTATATCACAATATGTGGCCGGACGATTCGCGTCAGAAAATAAATTATACATGACTTCCAGAAAGCGCAATGGCCCTGCCCATGAAAACTTCACCGAACTAACAGAATGGTACTGCAAACCAACCGGCAACTATCAATACACCAAACGTATTATTCTTCTGACATCTCGTTTCACACAAAGTGCCGGAGAGACCTTTACCTTGGCCATGAATGAATACAACCACGTAATCCTGCTAGGGGACATAACAGCCGGAGGGTTTTCAGACAACCCGAATTTTGAATTGCCCAACGGTTGGATCTTCAGCCTTTCGGTAGGGGATTACCGGGCAGCCGATGGAAAAAGTTATGAAGGTATTGGCATTGCTCCTGATGTAATAAAGATTACAACCAAATCCGACCTTCTCGCTGGAAAAGATCCTGCGCTGGAAAAAGCCATCGAACTGGCTTCGCATTAATAACAGAGCAGCTGAATCGATTCTGGATTCAGCTGCTCTGTATTAGTATTCTTTCTTATAAACTTTTCAGATATACATAGAGCGCTTTCAATTCCAGATCGGTATATGCTGCAGTCATATTCCAGGGCATGTCCTTCGGATTTAACGATTTTCCTTCCGGAGTTTTACCCGTGCGCAGGGTTTGAATAAACTGTTCTTCCGACCATTTACCCACATTACCGGTAGTTGTTATATCGGCCACAACGGGGAAACCTGGTGCAATGGGTTCACCACCTTTCATATTCGGCCGATGGCATCCAATACATGCATTTGAAAGATATTGACCATAAGGAATAGAAACCTCAGCTTTGATTTCATGCTCGAGTATACGTGTATGATCAATTTTCTCAGCCGGCAATAAGGGTAATTTATCCAGTGCGGTAAGTACATACGATAAAGGCTTCAGATCATGATCGGGTAATTCCCGATCGATGCGCGGCAATTGTTGCGCATAGGCAATAATGGCAGCCATATCTTTTTCAGAAAGCAAGGTGAATTCATGCGAAGGCATGATGAGCAACGGGGTGCCATCACGCTTAATGCCGTGTTTCAACGCACGAACCCAATCGCGTGTATCATAATCCTCAGGCAAACCGCCCTTTCCCTTGGTTAAGTTCTTTGCAACTATCCTACCCAAACCAGGATCGTCCAGAAAAACATTACCGCCAAGATCTGAACCGTGACAATCTTTGCAACCTTTAGACATCGTGAGGCGTGCACCATACGCGAGTTGAACACTATCGCCCTCAATCGATATGGACTGGGGATTAACCGAATAATGCTTACTCATGCGGGTTGCTGTGTTGTAATAAAGGATAGCAAATGTTCCTGCAGCCAACAGGATTACCGAAACCAGTACGAGGGCTGTAACTTTGAAAATTTTTAATAACATATGTTAACTATTTCGTTTCCAGCTTGAAAACGGAGAAACTTTAAACTGGAACCTACGTAAAACGGAACATCGGATACGATAAACGGATTTTATGAAGCACGCTCCTTTCGTTTCAGTGGACGAATTCCTGAGTTATACCCAATCCAGGGAAGAAGTTGACCAATTTGTAAGCGAAGAACGGCACCACCCGGAGTTTGGAACCTGGAGAGAGCGTTGGCTCGATTTGGGAATAATCCGCATCTATGAACATAAAGCGAATCTGAAACGAAAAGTGAATGTTCAGTTCGACAGTAACACATTAGGCAATTATGTTCATCACTGTATCTCGCTTGATGGAGAAATGGGTGCTCATTTTTCCAATGTTAATCTGAGTGCGGTACTCAATCCGAAAACCTACCACCAGGTATTTCTCCAGGACAACTCCTATTTTCTTTCCATGGGCACAACTTTCACCAACGTGCATATTGAAGTGAAATGCGAGCATTACCTGGACCTTCTTTGTGAATCCGAAAAATGGTCGTCTGATCTCAAAGAAAAAATTTCAAAGAAGAAAACACACTATTCGGGTGAATTTCCATTATCACCGAATATGGTACGCACCGTTTACTCCATCTTCGACAGCCCACTTAGCGGTTCATTGAAAAAACTTCTTATTGAAGCCAGTGTTCACGAACTGCTCGCTTTGCAGCTCCATCATACAATTCATCGATATTCTGATCAATCTTCACAGAAAGGAAAAGATGTCTTTCATTCCATCCGCCAGTACCTGGATGAAACTTTTTTACAGGAACATTCTTTGAAGACCATTGCACGGCACTTTGGCATTAATGAATTCAGTCTGAAGAAAGGATTCCGCGAACATTATAACACAACCGTTTTTGAATATCTGCTGAATAAACGTCTTGAACACGGACGTGAACTCTTGTTCTCTACCGATAAAACCATTCAGCAGGTCAGCACCATCGTTGGCTATAAATACCCGAATCACTTTTCGGTTGCGTTTAAAAAACGGTTTGGAGTAAGCCCGGTAAAATTAAAGTAGATCATTTCATTTTGGTTAGTGTTAAAACCACTTTTCCAATGTACAGATCCGGATATAATGTTCAACGAATCAAAACTTATAGGTTAGCTTAATTCCGAAAAGGCTCTTCTTGTAATCCTCCGTCAGATAGAACTCAGGAATAATATTTAGCTTTGGATTACCAATATCTGTTTCGAAAAACAGTTTCATAGTCTTACCGGTAAATAAATCCGATCGGTTGTTCACCATTAAACCCATACCGAATGCATTCCATCGTGGTCGTTCTTTATTAAAATTCAATCCATAAGAAAGAGAAATAAAAGAAGTTGGCTCAATCAAATAAGCTCCTTCCGTGCTTCGTGCAGGAAATACTTTCAGTTCATACATCGCAGCAATGCGTTGTACATTTTTCCGATAGCGGTTTGAAAAATAAAAGGCAGTCGTAAAATTAAATTCGGGATACCATTTATCCTGTAATAAGCCTACCCCAACACCGGCTTGAAGACCGAGCATATCATAAGGATAACGATGTGACACCTGTGCCGACTCAACCTTGCCTTGCTGAAGTATTAACCGGGAGATAATGCCCATTCTTTCATGCCGAATGGTTTCGGGATGTACATCCAGAAAGGAAACAACCGGATTAAAATCAACCGTTGTCAATTCTTCCAATCGATTTATATCAGGTACATAGATGGTTATACTGGACTTAGCGGATCGAATTACCATATCCCAGCCGGGAGGCAGCAGCTCAACAACCGATTCATTGTTTACTTTAAGTTTTGTTGAAGGATCGGTCTGATCCTTAATGATAAGGTTATAATCATAGGGGGCATCCTGGTCGGTTGAATAGTTAACCTCCACCACCTTCGGAGTACTGCGATCCGATTCGGAAAGGCTTGATTTAATTTTATCCACCAATTGTTTCAGTTCCTTTGGGAAATCAGTAAGGATGGATTTGTCTGATGAGTACTTTCGTAATTCAACGGTGACGATAGCCCGATGATCAGGTATTTCAATCCTGATGGAATCCGGCAGTTGTTTAGGCTGAGCCGATAATTCAACAGAACCAAACAATGAAAAGCACACAATAAGTCTGATAATGTGTTTCATACATGTATATAATTTGTGGAAATAAATACCGATTCAGAACTTCACTTTAACCTGGCTATTATTATGCCCGTGGTAATTTCTTCGCTTTTGGTTCGTTCATCAACCGGCATTTGCTGAATGATTTTTTTTCGTTTTGATCTTGTTGACTGATTCACAACGCGTAATTCCATGAGGCCAATAATTGGCTCTATTTTACTGGCAGTTGTTGTGGAAAGTAAATTACCTGAATGCTGGTCGTGCAGATCTTTTTTAACTTGAGTGTCAATCTGGATTGAATCGTTGTTGGTCATAACGGCTGATTCAACAG
>JALOMY010000008.1 GCA_025455225.1 Cyclobacteriaceae bacterium
GTTTTGCAGGAGTCTGGTGCCAATCCCAAACAGCTCAAACTCGAAATTACTGAAAGTCTGATTATGGATAATCTGGATGACACGATTGCTAAAATGTACGCAATTAAACAATTGGGAGTGGGGTTTTCGATAGATGATTTTGGCACCGGTTATTCTTCACTGTCATATTTACAGCGAATGCCATTGGATGAACTGAAAATTGACCAGAATTTTGTATGTGATTTAGTCGATGACAGTCAAGACACTGCCATTATTCGTATTATTCTAGCTTTGGGAAAAAGTCTTGGATTAACCGTCATCGCCGAAGGAGTAGAAACCGAAGTTCAATGGAACTATCTTAACAAATACGGTTGCTCGGTATTCCAAGGCTTTTTGTTTGGTAAACCAATGTCTTTGGCTGAATTTGAATCACACGGAGTATCCAATATTCACCGGGGCATGTACCGGTTGGCGGAAGAATCAACCCAGCGTTTTGAGAATGCCCGGGAAAAAACTGCGCGCTTCATCGGAGTTCCGGATGCCTCCTGCATAGCATTCACCAAAGGAACCACGGAGTCGATCAATACCGTTGCGTTTGGATTTCTTCGTCACCAATTGAAAGCCGGAGATGAAGTGATCATCTCCGCCATGGAGCATCACGCTAACCTGATTCCATGGCAGCAGGTTTGCAAAGAGAAGCAGGCCGTCCTTAAAATCATTCCGGTGAACGAATCAGGTGAACTCGAAATGAGCCGGCTGTCGGCATTGTTCTCCTCCAAAACCCGTCTGTTGGCCATCACCCACGTTTCCAATACGCTTGGAACCATTAATCCCATTGAAGAAATCATCCAACAGGCCCATGCGAACCATGTGCCTGTGCTGGTGGATGCTGCACAAAGCATTGCACACTACCGGATCAATGTTCAAAAATTGAATGCCGATTTCGTGGCGTTCTCCGCCCATAAAATGTTCGGACCCTTTGGTGTAGGTGTGTTGTACGTACATCCGAAACATCATGAATCGATGCATCCGCTCTCCTTTGGTGGCGGTGCCATACGCCATGTATCATTTAAAGAAACTACCTGGCTTGATTACCCCTACAACCTCGAAGCCGGTACGCAAAACATTTCTGGAGTTGTGGGCTTGTCGGCTGCATTGGATTTCACAGAAGCAATTTCCATAAATTCTTTAGAGCCTCAGCTTCAAATCCTTCGAATACGACTGGAAGACGGAATCCGACAAGAACAAGGTTACCGAATCATCGGGGAAGCCAGTAAGAAGAGTCCGATAGTTTCCCTTGTTCACAACAGCATTCATCCGCACGATATCGCTACATTCCTGGCTACTAAAAACATTGCCGTACGTGCCGGGCATCACTGCACACAACCACTACTCGATCAGCTCGGTATACCGGCTACCGTTCGCATATCGTTTACCGTGTATAATACAGAAGAAGATGTTGACCGAATACTCGAAGCATTACGTGAGGTTAAATCATTCTGGAGATGAGCGACCTGAATAAATTATACGACCCTGTGATACGCGCCCATCAGGCGAACCCCTATCATTTCAAAAAAGTTGAAGATGCATCCATTACAGTAAAAGCCTACAACCCGATCTGTGGCGACCGCTATGATTTTTTCCCTGAAGTCAAAGAAGGCGTTATTCGCTCCTTTTATTTTCATGGCTTCGGTTGTGCGGTTTCCATGGCTGCGGGATCGGTGCTGGTAAAATCACTGGAAGGAAAAACAATTGAAGAAGCTATTGATTTATGCACGGCTTACCTGGACATGCTTAACGGTAAATCCGCTATATCAAACACTGAATGGAATGCCTTTTCTGCCGTACGTGATTTTCCTTCACGGCATGATTGCGCTGCAATGGCATGGGAGGAAGTAAAAAAATTCTTACAAAATTTATAGTCTTAAGCAATCCTGTATTCATCCAACTGCATTAAGTACTTTTGCATACTATGAAAATTAAAATTGTCGCTTACGGAATAGCCAAAGACATTATTGGTGGAAGGCAGTGGGAACTGGATATCCCGGAAGGAAGCACGATCCGTCAATTGAAAGAAATCCTGATACAGCATTACCCGGCATTCTCTACCCTTCGCTCGCTTTCGTTTGCAGTAGGAGAAGAATACCGTGAAGATGATTTTGTATTAAGCGAAGCATCTGAAGTAGTGCTGATTCCTCCGGTGGCAGGCGGGCTACGCATAATAAGGTATCGTCATTTCGAGCGTGAGCGAGAAATCCCCATATCTATGGTCTGAGTTGGGGATTTCTCGGTCGTACCTCCCTCGAAATGACGCCCATATTTTTCCTTTGCATTACATTGGTTATGATGTAATACCCTAAAAATCAAGACTTAAAAGAATTGATTCTTGGCCCGGATAATAGCCCCTATAATGCTTAATGCAATTTCTTTGGCGCCCTGCGCATGGATGTCAATACCGATTGGTGCGTTGATTTTGGCAATCTCTTCTTCGGTAAATCCTTTTTCCTTCAGTCTGCCGATTCGCTTCTCGTGATTCTTCCGGCTGCCCAGCGCACCGATGTAAGCCACGGGTGAACGCAACAAGACTTGCAGGGCATCATCATCAATTTTCGGATCATGCGATAGAATGACCGCATAGGTGTAGGGATCGAGTTTGATGTTGTCCAGCACCTCGGATGGATAAGCTTCAAACAACTGGTCGGGCTTCACCGGAAACGTTGTATTCTTTGCAAAGGTTCTCCGCGGATCAATTACAATGGTTTCAAAATCAAAATCGTGCGCCAGCTGAATAAGGTCGGCTGTTATGTGGGCCGCACCGATAATGATGACTTTGCTTCGTGGGGGAAAAACGTGAATGAAGTAATCGCCTTCAGTTTCATTTAATATCCTATGTGAACGGTTGGCATAGGCTTCACCGGCCTGTTGTGAGATGGAAATATTTAAACCAGGTATTGATGTCTCCGTCCAGACTATTGTTTCCTCTTTTCCGTCCACCAGTCGGGTAATGAGCACACAGCCTTGGTTCGAAGTCAGATGATCAATCAACGGTTTTCCCCATTCATCATTCCAGGGTTGAAGATATACCTGGATTTTCCCACCGCAGCTCAACCCAACGGCCCAGGCTTCTTCATCCGCAACACCATAAGCCAGTCGCCTGGAATCTCCCGATTCAAAAACCTTTTGTGCTTCGCGAAGAACAGCCCCTTCCACACATCCGCCACTGACGGAGCCTGACATTTCCAGTTCAGAAGAGATGAGCATGCATGAACCCACCGGTCGCGGAGATGAACCCCAGGTTTGAATGACACGGGCCAGCGCGATTTTCTTTTGATCGCGTTGCCATTGATTAAGTATCGGGAGAAATTCTTTCATATCGTTGAATAAGATTCACGGTCGCAACCAAATGATCCAACAATTGTTCTATTAAGGATTGTTCCTCCATCACAAAGGCAATTGCCGGAGATCAAAAAAAGAGTATTTTTGATTGATGTGCACGAAAGTTGAAGGAAATTAACACAGCATGCAAAAAACCTGCACTACCCATTGTTCAAAAGAGAAACCGGAGAATCACAAAGGCGGTCTCGTTTCCTTTCTTCCGGGTATTGTGATTGCTCTTTTACCTAAGTGTCCGTTTTGTGTTCTTTCCCTCACCAGTGCCATAACGGTTTGCAGTTCAAAAAATCTGGAAGCCTATACACCCCACTGGGCATCGTGGATCTCCATTGCATTTGCCATTGTTACTATGGGCATTGTGGCGTACAATTATAAAGGATGGAAAACACAGGTGGCCCTACTATTCATTGGAGCCGGCAGTGTGCTGATTGTGTACAGCGAATTGTTTGTTGGATTGCTGCAACCGTACTATTGGGGCTGTACGCTTGTCTTGCTGGGGGTTTGGATGAATGCGAGTTTTTTTCACTTCTGGAATAAAATCAGGTCGGCAGCACGAAAACTGGCCGGCCGGTATGCTCATGCCTAAGGTTAAGTTTACATCGGCCCTGAAGCGCTTCTTCCCTTCCCTCTCCGAAACTAAGCTTGAAGCAGGTACTGTTCGAACGGTGTTGGCAAAACTGGAAGAGAACTATCCGGGTATCAGTTCGTACATTGTAGACGATGCCGGGCAGCTCCGTCAGCACGTTAATATTTTTCTTCGGGGTGAGCTCATTAAAGACCGCATACATCTCTCTGATGAAGTAAAGCCAAACGATGAAGTCCTGATTTTCCAGGCCCTGTCAGGAGGTTGATCTATGCACACCCTGAATCTGTTGGTTGGAACTTCTAAAGGCCTGGTGGTTTATCCTTTTCATAACCAAAAACCACTTACACCTTCTGTACACTTTAAAGGCTTTCCGGTTTCCATGATTTACGTGGATGATCGAACCAATACGTGGTGGGCCGGTTTGTCGCACAGGCATTGGGGAGAGAAACTGCATTTCAGTTTGGATCAGGGTAACACCTGGCATCAGGCAGGGTTACCTTCTTACCGGAATTATGAATACCGCCCCGGAAAGGCAGCAACGTTGAAAAAGATCTGGGTCATGCAACAGGCCGGCCACGATAAACCCGGATGCTTGTGGCTTGGCACCGAACCCGGTGGTTTGTTTTACTCAGAGGATAACGGTAAGACATTCCATCTCAATGAATCGTTGTGGAATCATCCCAGCCGCTTGGATGATCAGCAGTGGTTCGGAACCGGTAAGGATTTTCCGTTCATTCATTCCATTCTCATCGATCCACGAAACAGTGATCATGTTTATATAGCAGTGAGTTGTGCCGGTGTATTTGAAACAACGGATGGTGGAAAAACATGGACTCCGCGAAATAAAGGATTGATGGCTGCCTATCTTCCCAACCAATCTCCAGAAGTTGGCCATGATCCGCACCAGATGCTGATGTGCCAATCCCAACCGGATGTAATCTGGCAACAGAACCATTGCGGTATTTTCCGGTCTACCGATGGTGGAAAGAATTGGCTGGATATAGGCGGCAAAAATGGCTGGCCATTCTACGGCTTTGCATTGGCCGTTGATAATCATAATCCGGATGTGGCCTGGGTAATACCGGCTGAAAGTGATGAGTCACGCATACCAGCCAACCTTCAACTCCAGGTATGCAAAACGGTTGATGGCGGAAAGACCTGGCAGTCAAAATCCGAGGGCCTTGTTCAGTCTTTTGCTTTCGATCTGGTGTTGCGCCACGCCTTTGTCAAACAAAACACCTTCCTGGCATTTGGAACCACCAACGGTAATCTCTACTACTCCACTGACGAAAGTGAAATCTGGCAATCGCTCAATCAGAATCTGGCTCCGATTAATTCGCTGTCCATTGCGATGTCATAAGCAAGTATTTCTTCCAATAAGAAACTAAATGGTTGCTACTTGGGCTTCTGCGCTGGTAGCCCCATCTGCCACTTATGTAAATGCCGGATTAATTTCAATCGTTTGTTTCGTACTCAATTCCCAATTTTCTAATTTAAACCTCCTCTAAAATGTATTACCTAAAACATACGTACTATGATTCCTGCACCATTTGATTATTCAACTCCTGCCACGCTGAAGGAAGCCCTGACGCTGTTGCAGCAGTTGGGCGATGACGCCAAAATTCTGGCAGGAGGGCATAGCCTCATCCCCATGATGAAGCTGCGTCTTGCCAGCCCGGCTCACCTCATTGACATCAACAAGATACCCGGGTTATCCTACATCAAAGAAGAAGGCGGCTACCTGAAAATCGGGGCCATGACCCGTGAGGTTGATCTGGAAGAATCGGAGATCATCCGAAAGAAATTCCCCATCTTCATCGATGCCTCCAAACTAATTGCCGATCCGCAAGTGCGTAACCTCGGAACGGTAGGTGGAAACATTGCCCATGGCGATGCAGCCAATGATCAACCAGCCATTATGCTCGCGCTGCGGGCTGAAGTGGTAATTACCAGCCTGGAGGGCGAACGCGTAGTGCCTATTGACGAATTCTTCTTTGGATTCTATACCACGGCTGTTCAGCAAGGTGAAATCCTCACCGAGATCCGCATTCCCACTCCTTCAAAAGGAACAGGAAGTGCTTATCATAAAATGGAACGGAAAGCCGGTGACTACGCCATAGCAGGAGCAGCTGTGCAGGTATCGCTTGATGGTAAAGGCACCTGCACGCAGATCGGCATTGGCTTAACCAATGTAAACGCTACCCCGATGCGTGCATTCCGGTCGGAAGAAGCATTAAAGGGTAAGAAACTGTCGGCTGATCTTATTGAACAGGCAGCTCAGCTTGCCGCAGAAGATTGCAATCCGTCTGATGACCTGCGCGGCAGTGCCGATTACAAGCGCACCATTGTCAAAGCATTAACCAAACGTATGATTCATAAGGCTGCTGAACGAGCCGTTAACTCTTAACGCACTACGAACTATGGAAAAACAGATAACTGTAACGATTAACGGGGAAGCCAAAACCTTGAATGTGGAACCCCGCCTACTTCTGGTACACCTGATCCGCGAAAACCTTAACATGACCGGCACCCACATTGGCTGTGATACATCCAGTTGCGGAGCCTGCACCGTATTGATGGATGGCAAAGCGGTTAAATCCTGCACCGTGTTGGCCGTACAAGCCGATGGAAAAAGTGTAACAACGGTTGAAGGACTTGCCACCGGCAATAACCTCCATCCCATCCAGGAAGCCTTTAAAGAAAACCATGCCTTGCATTGTGGCTTTTGCACACCGGGCATGATGATGCGTGCCGTAGAACTGCTGGATAAGAACAACAATCCAACGGAAGAAGAAATCCGTTGGGGTATCTCCGGAAACCTGTGCCGATGCACCGGGTATAACAACATAGTACGCGCCATTCAATATGCAGGTGCAAAAATGCGGGGTGATAAATTGCCTTCAACAGATCCTGTTTTTGTTTAATCTCTCAACACTAACTCAATTTTATTATGATACAGTGTAAAACCTCAAAAGAAATAAGCGGAATGGGGCATTCGATGAAGCGCAAGGAAGACGCACGCTTCATCCAGGGCAAAGGCCATTACGTAGACGATATCAAGCTTGACGGCATGTTATACATGGACATCGTACGAAGTCCGTATGCGTATGCTAAAATTAAAAACATCAACATCGAAAAGGCGATGAAGGTGCCTGGTGTGGTAGCCGTAGTCACCGGTAAAGACCTGGAGAAATACAACCTCCACTGGATGCCAACACTGATGAGTGACACTCAGATGGTGTTACCAACCGATACAGTAATGTACCAGGCACAGGAAGTGGCTGCGGTAATTGCAACAAGTCGTTATGCAGCTGCAGATGGTGTGGAAGCCGTGGAAGTTGATTATGATGTAATGAAACCGGTGGTGGATCCGTTTAAAGCCCTGGATCCAAAGGCACCTGTACTTCGCACTGATAAACCCGGAAAGAAAGACAATCACATCTGGCACTGGGAAGTGGGCGATAAAAAGAAGACCGAGGAAGTCTTCAAAAAAGCCGATGTGGTGGTGAAGGAAAAAATGTACATCCCCCGCATTCACGTTGCTTCCATTGAAACCTGTGGATGTGTGGCCGATTACGATAAGGTGAACAACCACCTTACTATGTACATGACTACCCAGGCCCCGCACGCTATCCGTACTGTTATCGCACTGGTGGCCGGTCACGTAGGATTAACGGAAGAAAAAATCCGTGTAATATCACCGGATATCGGTGGAGGCTTTGGTGGAAAGGTGCCGGTTTATCCCGGATATGTAATTGCTATTGCCGTATCTTTTCTTGTAGGCAAACCTGTGAAATGGATTGAGGACCGGAGTGAAAACCTCCAGGCCGATTCGTTCGCACGCGATTATCATATGGAAGTTGAAATGGCCGGAACAAAGGATGGAAAAATTCTGGCCACACGCTTCAAAGTAGTTGCCGACCACGGCTATGCCGATGCACAAGCTGCACCTTCGAAATTCCCGACCGGGTTATTCTCCATCGCCACAGGTTCATACGATTACGACACAACGTATATGGAGGCCGATGCCATATATACCAACAAACCTCCGGGTGGCGTTGCGTATCGCTGTTCCTTCCGTGTAACAGAAGCGGTACATGCAATTGAACGCATTACCGACCGCTATGCACTTGAAGTAAAAATGGATCCGGCTGAGTTAAGGATGAAGAACTTCATCAAGAAGGAACAATTTCCATGGAAATCACCTGCAGGCTGGACATACGACAGCGGGGATTATCACCAGGCCTTGAAGAAAGCCATGGATGTAGTTGGGTATGAAGCGTTGAGAAAAGAGCAGGCTGAAAAACGTAAGAAAGGTGAACTGATGGGTATTGGAATTTCCAGCTTTACTGAGATTGTAGGTGCCGGACCGTCACGCGATTTTGATATCCTCGGCATCAAGATGTTCGACAGCGCTGAAATACGTGTTCACCCGACCGGCAAAGCCATCGCACGTTTTGGTACCAAGTCGCAGGGGCAAGGTCACGAAACAACCTACGCGCAGATCATTGCCGAAGAACTGGGTATTCCGGCTGAAAACATCCAGGTAGAAGAAGGCGATACCGATACCGCACCTTACGGACTTGGAACTTATGCCAGCCGCAGTACACCCACTGCCGGTGCCGCTGCTGCGATTGCGGCAAGAAAGCTTCGCGACAAAGCCCGGAAGATTGCAGCTTACCTGCTTGAAGTAAGCGAAGAGGACTTGGAATGGGAACCCGGTGTGTTCTTTGTAAAAGGTGTGCCTGAGAAAAAGAAAACCATACAGGAAATCGTATTCGCTGCCTATACCAACCATCCCCAGGGAATGGAAGCCGGCTTCGAAGCTACCCACTATTACGATCCGCCAAACCTGACTTTCCCGTTTGGCTCGTACATCTGTGTAGTGGATATCGATAAAGAAACTTACGAGATCAAGGTAAGACGCTTCGTAGCCATTGATGATTGTGGTAACATCATCAACCCGATGATTGTGCAGGGACAGGTACATGGCGGCCTTACTCAAGGAATTGCCCCGGCCATGTACGAGGAATTCATCTATGATGAAGACGGCAACATTCTGAACGGAACGTTTATGGATTACCTGGTGCCTACCGCGGTTGAATCGCCTAGTTGGGAAACCGGTCATACGATTACACCGTCTCCTCACCACCCCATTGGTGCAAAAGGAGTGGGTGAATCTCCAACGGTAGGTGCTCCTCCCGCTATTGCGAATGCAATTGTGGATGCCCTCGCACCGCTTGGCATTACGCACTTGGACATCCCGATTACTCCTTACAAAATCTGGAAGGCGCTGAAGGAAAAGGGGAAAATCTGATAAACCCGAAAAATAAACGCAATGGCGCAAACATGTGCCATTGCGTTTTTGTTTAACAAGAATACACTCAAAACAAGTTTACATTCTCATCCGAATAAACATGAAGACAACCATTGAAAAAGAATTTCAACTTCAGGAACCTATCGCCAAGGTTTGGTCACAATTAAGTGATCCTACGCAAGTGGTGGACTGCGTGCCCGGAGCGGCACTTACCGAAAAAGTAGACGACACCAATTATAAAGGAACGGTTACTACTTCGTTTGGTCCCGTAAAGGCCAGTTACAATGGTGCTATTACCATTACTGAAATGGATGCCAACCAGTACAAGATGACCTTGAATGGCAAAGGACTCGATTCAAAGGGAAAAGGCAGTGCAGAAATGACCATGCAAAGCCAACTGAAGGAGCACGAAGGCGGAACCGCTGTGAAATTCGCCATGGAGATATCCATCTCCGGTATGCTGGCGCAGTTTGGCTCACGCCTGATCAATGATGTTTCCGATCAGTTATTGAACAAGTTCATCGACAATTTCCGTAACAAACTTGCCGGCCTGGCCGTGGACAATAAAATGAGCGGAGCTTCTATGATGGGCACGGTATTGAAGAGCACCGTGGGCGGTTTGTTCGGGGGCGGAGACAAGAAAGAATAATTCTAGTAGCTGGTCAATTTCATCCTGTCAAATGAGGTAATAGTTAAAGAAAAGCATGAAAGAAATCGAAAGCCTTAAGCATTCGCTTGATACGCTTGGTTATGTAGCCGATGAGGAGTTGGCCACAGTGTTGTTCCTGATGCTACACCTTAAAAAACCTCTTTTACTGGAAGGACATCCGGGTGTAGGTAAAACTGAAATTGCCAATGTACTTGCAGAACATCTGCAAACTGAATTAATCCGCCTTCAATGCTACGAAGGGCTGGATGTTCATTCATCCATTTATGAGTGGAATTACCAGAAGCAGTTACTTTCGATTAAGATCCGCGAGAACAGTGATGCCTCGGAAGCGGAAAAAGAGAAAATGATCTTTGGCAAGGATTATATTTTGGAACGTCCCCTGCTCAGGGCTATTACGGCAAAAGAAAAAGCACCTGTATTATTGATTGATGAAATCGACCGGGCCGATGAGGAGTTCGAAGCCTTCTTGCTGGAGATGTTATCAGCCAACCAGATCAGTATTCCTGAGTTGGGCACGATCAAGGCTATTCACCCTCCCATCGTTATCCTTACCTCCAACCGTACACGTGAACTGAGCGATGCTTTGCGCAGGCGGTGCTTATACCATTGGGTGAATTATCCGGATCCTGAGAAGGAACTGAAAATTGTTAGAAAACGGTTGCCCGGAATTGAAGAAAAACTCGCGCGCCAATTGGTACAGGTAGTACAAAACCTCCGTTCGCGAAATCTCAACAAAGCTCCGGGCATTTCGGAAACACTCGATTGGGCGATGAGTCTGAATGCATTGGGTAAACACGAAATTGATGCATCTGTAATACGCGCTACGCTTGGTAGTTTGTTGAAATCAAATGAAGACATCGAACGCATCAAACACGAGAACCTCAGCGAAATACTCACTGGCAACCTTTGACTATAGCACATTGCTAATTGATTACCGTTAATTGCTAATTGAACATTGACACTCCCCCATCACCTTCAGTATCACAACATAACCGAGGCCATTCTCGGGTTTGCTGAATATGCCCGCTCGTGCGAACTGAACGTAGGCATTCGTGAATCCCATGAAGCATTGGAAATAGTTTCAACCGGCCTAATCGAGAACAAGCAAAATTTCCGCTTTGCCTTGAAGTCCCTTTTTTGTTCCTCCCAGGAAAACACGGAAACCTTCGATACCATCTTTGATTTGTTCTGGGGCGGAGAAAAAGCAGAGATCAAAAGCAAGATTGAATACAAGAATCAAAGCAACATCGTCCGCAAATCCAGCGGATCGCTGGTGATGATGAACAAAGGATCCTCAACTGTTCAGGAAGAGGAAGAAGGCAAAAATGTTTCCGGAGCCAACAGTACGGAGCAGTTGCGGAAGACTGATTTTTCAAAAGTATCCGACATTGAATCAGAGCAACTTAACAAACTCGCTGAAGACTTGTGGAAACAAATGAGCAAACGCCTCCGCAAGAAATTCAGAAAGTCGGTAACCCGGGGAAAGCTGGACCTCCGGCAAACCATTCGAAGCAACATCAGTAAAGGCGGGGAAATGCTCGACCTTCATTATAAGGAGAAGAAACCGGATAAGAACCGGTTGATCATATTACTGGATGTGAGCGGATCCATGGATAAATACAGTTTCTTCTTGTTACGATTCATTCTTTCGCTGCGTTCGCATTTCAAACACATCGATGCCTACATTTTCAGCACGAAGCTGATCCGCATAACCGAATACCTTGAAATAAAAAATCTTCAAAGTGTCTTGGAAGTACTTTCGCATTATGCAGATAATTGGTCCAGCGGAACGAAGATTGGCGAATGCCTGAGTGATTTTAACCGGAAATTTGCCAAACGATCGCTTACCGGAAAAAATATGACCATCATTCTAAGTGATGGGCTGGATACCGGGGAACCTGAACTACTCGTAAATGAGTTACAGAAAGTGAAACTGAGAACAAGGAGGTTGATCTGGCTGAATCCGTTAAAAGGCATGAAAGGCTATGTGCCCCGTACGCGCAGCATGGTGGCCGCGCTTCCGGAGATTGATCATTTCATGTCGGCCCACAGTATTAACAGTTTATTGGAATTGGAAAACATTTTATACGATGCTAACTGAATTGATTTCGGATGTACAACCTCCATATGCCCTGGCAATGGTGGTCAATCGCGTGGCTCCCTCCAGCGGAAAGCCGGGTGACAAAGCGGTTATTCTTCCTGACGGTACCATGAAAGGCTGGATTGGCGGAGGATGTACCCGTGGTATTGTTTTGAAAGAAGCGTTGCTGGCCATACAACAAGGCAAACCCCGTCTGGTGAACATCAGTCCGGGAGCGGAAAACGACCCTACCCGAAAAGGTGTGGTGACGTATAACATGACCTGCCAAAGTGGTGGATCGGTTGATGTATACATTGAACCGGTTCTGCCCAAACCGCATATCCTGATCATGGGACGCTCCCACATCAGTATGGCGCTATGCAAGCTCAGCAAAGTTACCGGTTACCAGGTAACGGTGGTTGCCTTTGGTGCAGACAAGATTACCTTTCCGGAAGCTGACCGTGTGATCGATGCGGTAGACCTGGATGAAAAGTTAATTACACCCAATACGTACATCATAGTCTGTACCCAGGGTGAGGGCGATGATATAGCACTCAAAAACGCAATTGAATCGGGTGCCTCTTACGTGTCGTTTGTATCCAGCATGCGAAAGGCAAACTCCATTTACAATTCGTTGAAAAAGCAAGGTATAAAGGTTGAAGAACTGATGCGGGTTAAGACACCGGCCGGACTGAACATTAACGCCAAGCTGCCCGAAGAAGTCGCCATCAGCATTCTGGCAGAAATCATTTCTAAACTGCGTGAAGAAAAAAACCAATCCGCACAGCCCGAATCGCAATTGAATATGGCCGAGTATTTCATAAACCCGGTGTGCAACATTCCCGTTCAGAAAAGCACCGCCAAGCACGTTATTAACCGGAAAGGAGTTGATTACTATTTCTGTTGCGATGGTTGCCGCGATACCTTTGTTGCTCAGCCTGAGAAATACGAATTGCAAACCGTATAAATCAATCCATGAAAAGAATCGAATTGAAGATTAATTATCTGGGCGGCTTACTCAGGCCAGTTGGCAAATTTTACTGACTGATATTTATCAGTTGATATCCGTGATTCCCGTCATACACAAGGAATGCGAACTGCTGTAAACTTCGTATAACAAAAGATTACTTTCCAATTTAATTTTTAAAGCCATGGAATCAATAGCAAAAGCCACCGAAAAATTCTCCCTCCAGCCCAGCCTGATTGGCATGCATCGTGAAAGTGTGGAATGGCATTCCGCCACCGAATTATGGAAACGTGAGTTAAGTTTCTTCCAGAAATTATTAGATCAGCATGCACCTAAATTGGATTCCATCGAATTCAAAAAAGAAATCGATCATTTTCAAAACCTGATTACCTACTATGACGGTGAATTAGTAGATGTACTTCATAAAAAACTCAGAAAACATGAAAGCCGTCTTGCGGCCATGTTGCAGGAACCCAAAGAAGCAGATGTGGAATATTACAACGAACACAATGTGATCATGGATGAAGCCTCATCGTTCCAAAAAGTGTTCACGGAGTTCAAACATGGTTTCTTTGCCTTTATTGAACGGGGATTCGGTGCTAATTGATTACTTGAGTAAAAGCAACACCGTTATTTCAATAAATCCATTGTTTTGAACAGTGGATTTATTGTTTTCAGACTCATTTGTTTTGACTTCTTTTTGTCTTCCCGGTCCAGCTTCAGTTGTGCCTGCTTTGATTACTGGTATTTAAAACTTCCTCTTTAACGCATTCTCTTAGAATTCCCTAACAGTCATTAGTATTCCACAACAATTCCTTAACTTCAGCCGCATTTAGGCAGAATTAACCATGCGCTATTCCAAGATTGTAGGCCTCGGCCATCATGTACCTGAAGGTATTGTTACCAATGAGTATTTATCCAATGTGATGGATACCAATAATGAATGGATCATTGAACGTACAGGCATTAATGAACGAAGATGGATTGATCCGGCCAAAGATACAGTAGCCAATATGGCAGCTAAGGCAACCCGCATGGCGCTGGAGCGAGCAAAACTTACCGAAAAAGATATCGACTTTATTGTGTTTGCCACCATCACTCCGGATTACTTTTTTCCGGGTTCCGGGGTTTTACTTCAACGTGAACTCGGCCTGGAGGGAATCGGTGCTTTGGATATCCGGAACGCCTGCTCAGGATTTATCTATGCCTTATCGGTAGCCGATCAGTTTATTAAAACCGGCATGTATAAGACCATACTGGTTGTAGGCGCAGAAATTCAATCTACCGCGTTGGATGTCACCACCCGGGGAAGAAATACTGCGGTAATTTTTGGTGATGGAGCCGGAGCTGCCATCCTTCAGCCATCCGATCATCCGGGCATTTTATCCACACACCTGCATTCCGATGGTCGTTTTGCAGAGGAACTCTACGTTAAGGATCCGGGCTCCAGCCGGCCCCGTGAAGAACGCCAGCCGGAACAAATCCTGGACACCACAACCTATAAAGTGGTAATGAATGGCAATCAGGTATTTAAACATGCCGTTGTTCGGTTTATGGAAGTGATCAACGAAGCCCTGAAAGCAAACAACATGAAGAAGGATGATATTAATTTGTTGGTGCCACACCAGGCAAACCTGCGCATCAGTCAATATATCCAGGAAAAAATGGGGTTGAGCAACGACCAGGTTTACAATAACATTATGCGGTATGGCAATACAACTGCTGCTTCAATTCCTATTGCCATGAGTGAAGCCTGGGCAGAAGGCAAAATCAAGGAAAATAACGTAATTTGTTTAGCCGCATTTGGCAGTGGTTTTACCTGGGCTTCGGCATTGATCCGTTGGTAAATCACTCCACGATAACATGAATTAATTTTCAAATCATCCTGGTTTTTAAATACAAAGCATGCATCCGGAACAAGTTTGATGTGAGCTTTTCAAATTCCAAGACCCATGAAAACAACAACCTATAACCCCAGCCCGATTGAAGTTGATTTTGCAAATGCCCTATTCATTCTGCAAAAGGAAATTCAAAAACATCTGCAGCATAATGAAATCGTGAATGTTGAAACCCGGATGAACCACGATAATCCATCCATTAAATTCAGTTTACTGGATAAAGACGGTGATCCACACGAAATTGTTATCCGGGTCATTCAGATTCCGGATAAATTTTGATACCGACTGGTTTTCAATACCCGGTAATTATAACGAAATAACCATCCAGCCCCTCCTCTAACCAGATTTAAAGACATTAAATCCATTTTCTGATTTGTCCGTATTACCTTTACATTAGGGTGAACTTATATGAGGAGAAAACGCATAGTAATTCCGGTTGTGTTAGTCGCTTTGGTAATTGGCTTGTCTTATACCACGCCTGCCGACCGCTATTTCGAAATCGCTAAAAACCTGGACATTTTCGCTTCCCTGTTCAAGGAAGTTAATGCCATGTATGTGGATGAGGTTAGTCCGGGCCGATTGATGAAAACCGGCATTGATGCCATGCTGGAATCCCTTGATCCCTATACCAACTACATTCCCGAAGATCAGGTTGAGGATTTCCGAACCATGAATACGGGGCAATATGGAGGCATCGGAGCCATAACCCGCGAGATTGGCAACCGCACAGTAGTATCGATGATCATGGAAGGCTTTGCTGCTGAAAAAGGCGGCTTGAAAATCGGTGATGAAATATTGAAAATAAACCAGGTTGAGTTAAGTAAAATCACACCCCAGGAGGCCGGTAACCTGATGAAAGGTGAAGTCGGTGACCCGGTAACGCTCACCGTCAAGCGGTATGGTGTTAATGAACCCATCCGTCTTGAATTTAAGCGTGAAAAAATTAAGATGAACAACGTACCCTATTTCGGTATGCTCGACAACGGAATGGGATACATCCGCCTTACCGAATTTACTCCCGAAGCAGGCAAGAATGTTCGATCTGCGATATTACGATTGAAGGAAAAAAATCCAAAGGGAATTATTCTTGATTTACGGGGCAACCCTGGTGGATTATTAATGGAGGCTGTTAATGTCTGCAATGTATTTCTGCCTAAGGGTAAGCAAGTAGTCAGTACGAAAGGCAAAATTGTAGAACAAAATGCTTCGTATGCCACACTGGATAATCCGTTGGATACCGAAATACCGGTGGCCGTCATTATCAACCGGGGCAGTGCATCGGCATCTGAAATTGTTGCCGGTACGTTGCAGGATTACGACCGCGCAGTTGTAATCGGAGAACGTTCCTTTGGAAAAGGATTAGTGCAGGTTCCAAGACCTTTATCTTACAATTCACAGGTAAAAATCACAACAGCGAAATATTATACACCTACCGGCCGCTGCATTCAGGTACTGGATTATACGCATCGCAGGGAAGATGGAAGCGTAGCCTCCGTTCCGGATTCAGTAAAAAAACCATTTAAGACAGAACATGGAAGAACCGTTTATGACGGAGGGGGTATTGAACCGGATGTTCCCGTTATTCAGGAAGAGCTTCACCCGGTAACTCAGTCCCTATACATGCGGGGTTATTTATTTGATTTTGCCACGCAATATGCCTACCAGTTAAAATCCGTTCCGGATGCCAAGACATTTGCCTTATCCGACAGTGATTACGCTCAATTCATCAACTGGATGAGTGGCAAAGATTATTCATATGCGCTGGAACTGGATGAACATGTTAAACGAATTCAGGAGGAAGCGCAGGAAGAAGGTTATTATGAAGATATCCGTACCGAATTAAACCAAATCAGTAAACGGATCGAAGAAAGTAAAAAGAATGATCTTAATCTTTACAAAAGTGAAATCCGCAGAATTCTGGAACACGATATAATTTCACGCTTTCACCTGGAACAAGGCAACATTCAGGTCGGGTTCAAATACGATCAGGATTTGAAACAAGCAACGGAAGTGCTTGCTGATATGAGCCGATACAAAAAGATCCTGAACATCCTTTAATTTACTTTTGCCTGAAATGAGACTCCGTCTGATTCTTTCAGGTTGCATTGTATTGACTTTCCTTTTTTGCTTTTACTCCTGTCTTACCTTCCGGATGACTACCCGGGAAATCAACGAGTACTTTGCCCAAAATCACATCAACGGAAGTATTCATTCCGATACCATAAATAACCGAACCATTCATTACGTAAAAGCCGGCAATGAAGCAAAGCCACTCGTGTTCTTTGTCCATGGCTCACCGGGGTCACTGAATGCATTCATTCACTTTCTGGATGACTCGGTTCTTTATGATAAAACGTTGATGATTACTGCCGACCGACCGGGTTTTGGTTATTCGGATTTCGGGCACGCTGAGCCCTCTATTGAAAAGCAAGCGGCTTTGCTTAAATCCACTATTGAACAATACGAATCCAACCGGCCTATTATCCTTGTTGGGCATTCACTGGGAGGTCCGGTAATTGCGCGCATGGCAATGGATTTTCCGGAACTTGCAGATGGACTAATTTTCGTAGCTGCTTCCGTAGATCCTGACCTGGAACCAAAAGAAGGCTGGTTTCGGATCCCTTTGGCCACTCCTTTATTTCGATGGTTATTGCCTCGCTCCTTCCGGGCTTCTAATGACGAAATAATTCCCTTGAAATCGGAACTGGAAAGTATGAAACCCCTGTGGGCAAAAATCAAGTGCCCGGTAATCGTAATTCAGGGAGGTAATGACTCATTCGTTCCGGAGGAAAATGCTGAATTCATCCGGAAGATGGTTACTCATTCACAGGTTGAAATCATCATTAAGAACGATATGAATCACTTTGTTCCATGGACGAATCCTGAACTGATCAGGCAATCCATTCTCACGCTGCTTGATCAGGTATCATCCCAACCGCTTTCCGGAAACTGAAAAATTATTTACCGTATAATTTTTTTGCTTCCGCTTCGAATTTATCGCCCGACTTCCATACCGGTACCTTAGGATTGGATGAAAGAAGCACGTTGGAATATACATAGGCACGGAAGTATTTGATCAGGTAATCAAAATCAAGCGAAGACACCTCATCGGCCTGCTTGTGGTAATACTTCATGAGTTCGGCATCAAACGATTTCACTCCCGGAGAAAAGGAAATGGCTGGAACACCTTTTACAGCAAAGTAATAATTGTCGCTGCGCTCAAACAGATTCTGTTCCGGCACCGGATCTACGGTTGCTTTAAGACCAAATGCCTGGCACGCTTTGAATAAGTCACTTTCTGCCGTTGTTCGTTCCATACCGATAATGGTGGCTGCCGTTATATCGTTGTATCCGGCCCCATCGCAATTAAAATTGAATACCGTTTGCTTCATTGGGATGACCGGGTTTTCTGAATAATACTTACTTCCTAGCAAGCCCTTCTCTTCGGCTGTCCAGGCCACAAACAAAACAGAACGTTTCGGAGGATATTGGGAAAGATACTTTGCCGTTGCCAGCATACCCACAACACCAATGGCATTATCGCGGGCCCCGTTAAAAATTGAATCGGTGCCTGCTTTTGCATTTTTCTGAACGCCAACATGATCATAATGTGCTGAGACCACGAGGTATTCATTCTTTAATTTAGGATCAGATCCTTCCAACACACCCAAAACGTTTCGTGACGGAATATCAACTTGTTTTATACCTTCAATCGCCAGGGACCCGCTCAAACTTTGCTCTTTGATTTTGGATAACGCAATGGATTCTCCTCCTTTAAGCCACAGGTGCGGAATTGAAACACCATCCGCTCCCTTGACGCGCATGGATGTATTATTTGCAAAATAATTTACTAGCGCAGCCCATGGAATCTGCGGTGAAGCAAAGATTTCAACCAGTCCTGCTGCTCCGGCTTCCTTTACATTTTTAAACTTTTCATTGGACGCATTAAAAATGGCCATCGGATTTCCTTCTGAGTCCTTACTTCCGGCCAATGCAATAACCATTTTGTCTTTTACGTTGGCCGCTTTAAGTTCATCAGCAGACCCATAACCTACATACACAACTTCACCTGACCAGGTTTGATTACCGCCTTCCAGAATCACAAAGTGCTCCTTGTAACCAAAAGATTCATCTGCCAAGGTTAATTTTCCATTGGTAGCCGGGTATACATTCTCCAGGGGAACCGTTTGAAAATAACTATTAAGACTGGGCACGGGCTTTAATCCCATTAACTTAAACTGGGCTGCTATATAGTTTGCCGCGATCTCTAATTCGGGGGAGCCTGTATTTCTACCCCGCATTTCATCTGATGCCAGGAAAGTAAGATGGGCTTCCACTTCCTGCCGGGTAATGAGCCGGGTAATTTCAGCAACCGGATTTTTCTGGCTGAATGTGAGGTTGGAAATCAATAAAAAGAATGCACTGACTAAAACTTTTCTCATAACAGGTAATGATAATTGAACGATTGATTGGATGAATCTAACAGGTTACAATAAAAAAAAGCGGAAAACCCTTTCGAATTCTCCGCTTTTCCTAGGTTTAGGTTAATACCTAACGAAGGAACAAAAGTTCCCGGTATTTTACAAGAGGCCAATCCTCATCATCCACTAAAAGTTCCAATTTATCCACGGCATCACGGATTTTATCAAAGTACTTTTCTTTGATATCATCGCAATAGGCAATGGCGCGCTTATGCGTATCGGCAATTTTATTAATCCGCTTGCGCTCTTCAATCATTTGCCTAACACCTGTTTTGATTATATCAATTAATTCAGTGATTTCCCGGATGGTCTGAACAACGGCCTTGTTATCAATATTCAAACCCTTCAAGCCATTGGCATTGGCAATCAGCTTATTCTGATAGACAATAGCAGTAGGTACAATATGATTCATGGCCAAATCGCCCATTACGCGGGCTTCAATCTGAATGCGCTTGATGTAGGCCTCCAAACGAATTTCATTGCGCGCCTCCAGTTCCTTATGATCCAATACACCATGACGTTCGTATAATTTCACAGACTTCTCGCTTAAGTAAGCATCCAAAGCGCGAGGCGTATTTTTAATGTTGCTCAATTTACGTTTAGCTGCCTCTTTTACCCAGGCATCAGAATATCCGTCACCTTCAAAGCGGATGTCTTTAGACTCCTTTATATACTTACGCAGTACATTCACAATGGCCAGGCGCTTCTCAGTGCCCTTTTCTATTTCCTTGGTAACAGCTTCATGGAAATGAGTCAGCTGATCGGCTACGATCAGGTTCAGGGCTGTCATGGCCACACCACAGTTATCGCTGCCGCCTACAGCACGGAATTCAAACTTATTTCCGGTAAAGGCAAAAGGAGAAGTACGGTTACGATCGGTGGCATCCAGAATGATTTCGGGAATCTGATCGATACCCAATTTCATGTACATATTGTCTCCCTTTTCAATCTTCACATTCCCCTTTTTCTCAAGTTCATCCAGTACGGCTGTCATTTGTGAACCAATAAACACCGACATAATAGCCGGAGGTGCTTCATTGGCCCCAAGGCGGTGATCGTTGGCTGCTGATGCAATGCTGGCGCGGAGAAGATCGGAATGTTCATGAACAGCCTTAATGGTCGTTACGAAAAAGGTTAAGAACATCAGGTTATCACGCGCACTGCTGGAAGGTGCGAATAGATTGACTCCCGTGTCGGTAATCAATGACCAGTTGTTATGCTTTCCGGTACCATTCAATCCGGCAAAAGGCTTTTCGTGAAACAATACCTTGAGGTTATGACGCTCGGCTACTCGCCACATCACATCCATCAATAACTGATTGTGGTCATTCGCCACGTTAACTTCTTCAAACAATGGAGCAACTTCAAACTGGCTGGGCGCCACTTCATTATGCCGGGTACGTACAGGAATTCCAAGCTTCCAGGCTTCTACCTCAAACTCCTTCATAAAATCGTAGATGCGAGAGGGAATGGATGCAAAGTAATGATCTTCCATTTGCTGACCGCGGGCCGGAGAATGGCCAAAAACCGAACGACCGGCCATAACCAGATCAGGACGGGCCATAAACAACCCTTTATCCACAACAAAGTATTCCTGCTCACATCCAAGGGAAGCAGTTACTTTTTGAATGTCTTTATCGAACAGCTGACAGACCTGAGTAGCCGCAATATCCACTGCCTTAAGTGCTTTTAAGAGGGGTCCTTTGGCATCCAGTGTTTCACCGGTATAGGAGACAAATACAGTAGGTATACACAGTGTCTTTCCATATAAAAACATAGGGGAAGTAGGATCCCAGGCTGTATACCCTCGGGCCTCGAAGGTTGTCCGAATTCCACCGCTTGGGAACGATGAGGCATCCGGTTCTTGCTGCACCAATTCACTTCCTTTAAAACGTTCGATACCGGCTAATGCATCAAAAAATGAGTCGTGCTTTTCAGCGGTTCCACCTGTTAGGGGCTGGAACCAATGCGTAAAGTGAGTTGCTCCTTTGCTGATTGCCCAGCTCTTTACCGCAGAAGCAACTGCATCGGCAGTTGATTCATCAATTTTTTCGTGGTTTTTAATAGCCTGGCTTACTTTTTTAAATACAGCCGGTGCCAGGGAAGCCCGCATCTGGTCGATGCTGAATACATTTTCCCCAAAAAAATCAGAAACCCGCGGTGATGGAAGATCCATATGCATGCGCGGGCGTTCATTCAAAAGCCTTAAAGCTTCAAATCGTAGGTGCGCCATAGTGGTTGGTTTTAACTTTCAGGCGCCAAAGGTAGATTAATTTTGGATATCGGGTTAATTTTTAACCATCAAAATAAAATTTCATCCTGATTTTTATAAAAGTGGGTTAATTTTTTACCTGTGATCGAATAATTTAAAATAATTTCAATCGAGTGCGGGTTAATCGGTCGCTTAAGACCCAATCAGACCTTTGAGCAAAGACGTTTTTTTCCAGAATTGATCGTCTTAAAATGAAAAAGGCGGCTTTCTCAAAAGTTCACTCGCCATTCCCCGTAATTAGCATTCAAAAAGGGGACATCTCACTGCGTTCGATGTGACGCGGTGGATTATATTGACTTTTGAGACAGCCTCTAATTGGCTTCGAGATGATTCAGAATTGCAGTTTGTAGTTAGTTGGAATATTTGCAATTAACTGGATTTCTTCACTGATCCTCCACTGCTTGCATTGGTATTTGTTTTCATGGGATTTCCCCGGTAGCGAATGCTTGCACCGCTGCTGGCATAGGCTTCAATTTTTTGTGTGACAGATATTTTTATGTCACCTGCACTACTGGCTTCAACCCGGGCCTCCTCAGCCTCCAGGTCATAACCGTTTATTTCACCGGCACTGCTGGCATCCATCTCAACATATTTGGCGGATCCCTTTAATTCCATATCCCCTGCACTGGATGCACTGGCATGAAGTTGCTCTACTTTTACCGTTAACTCAATGGAAGCCGCGCTTGATGTATTCAGTGAAAGTGACTTCGATTCTATGGTGCTTTCACCGTAAAAATTACCGGCTGAACTGGCCATCAGTTTTGTTATCTGAACAAAGGTGACATACACTTTTACAGTATGACTGCCCCTGTACCGGCCATCATCAAGTTGTACTTTCAACATATCACCTGAAACCTCGGTAATGACGGAGGATAATGAAATTCCGGATACTTCAACCCGAACCGATTCCTGGTTACCTTTCCGCAGATAGACATCAATACCTTGCGATACCTTGATACCTGTAAAAGGTTGTACTTTGCGAACTTCAGATTGTTGTGCCCAACCTGCGATGGTAGTCAGTAAAAAAAGTATATAAATAAAGTATCTCATACGCTTATCAATTTGTCTTATAGACACATCAGTTCATTCAAGGTTGCATCAAACCCGTTAGCCGATGATTTTTTTGCAAGAGTACACAAACATTATAATTTTCGCTATATTTCAATGATTTTAACGGATTTTCTACCAAGTCAACCAGTTACTATGAACCTAAACAAGAAAAATGAACTCAACATTTTGATTAACCTGGCCAGCAGCGACAGCACTATTGGCGACCGGGAATCAAAGCTCATTCACTTAATTGGTAAAGCAAACGGAATCAGCCGGGAAGAGGTTCAGCAATTAATTGAAAATCCTCAACCCATTACCCAGCTAAGCGCCATGACAAGCGATGAAAAATTTGAACACTTGTACTACCTTATTCAGATGATGAAAATGGACGGGCAGGTATTCAAAAGTGAAATCCTGTTTTGTGAGAATATTGCAGAAAAGTTAGGCTACAAGAAATCGGTTGTAGGTGAGTTATCGGCTCATATTTACAGCGATCCTTCCATTACATCCGATCGGGATATGCTTCGGAAAAAAGCAGAGAAATTTATTAAAAGTTAATTCCAACCAAACCTCTACCTACAACTAAAGCCCGGGTTATTATTAACCGGGCTTTATTTTTTCTCATAAACCACTTTACCCCCAACAATTGTCATACTAACCCGGGCATTCAGAATATCCATCTCATCAACCGTCATGATGTCGCGGTCAAAAATCACCAGGTCTGCCAGTTTACCCGGTTCAATGGATCCCTTGATGCCTTCTTCAAAAGCTCCATACGCTGCGTCTAATGTATAGGAACGCAAAGCCTGTTCGCGGGTCATCTTTTCTTCGGGCTCATAACCACCTTCCGGAGTGCCCGCTAATGTTTTTCGGGTTACAGAAGCATAGAAGCTCGGGATCGGATTAACGGGCTCTACCGGTGCATCCGTTCCATTGACGATTCGTGCCCCTGATTTCAATAAGGACTGCCACATGTAGGCTCCTTCCTTGATCCGCTTTTCACC
>JALOMY010000153.1 GCA_025455225.1 Cyclobacteriaceae bacterium
TGATTGCAGAATTGGTGAAGAAGGCAGGCGGAAGGATTTCAATTATGGCCGGGTCAGGTGTTAACGAATCGAATGTTGTTTCCATTGTTCGTGAAACAAATGTTCAGGCTATTCATTTTTCTGCCAAATCGTTTCATGACAGTGTTATGCAATATCGTAACGAAGCCATTTCAGGTATGGGGTCAGACGAAGGTGCTGAATTCAAATACCGTACGGTCGATGAAGAGGTGGTACGAAGAATGCGAATCTTTGCCGATGAGGCTTATAAAGAATAAATCAATACTATTTAATTTTTTATGAAGATATTCCATCAATGCCTTTACGCTTTATTGGTTGCTTTGCTGATCAGTGCCTGTCAGAAACAGAAAGAAGAAGTAGCCAAATCCTTGCCCCGAAGTACTCCGGAAGCAGAGGGAGTTTCTTCCGAGGGTATACTCCAATTTCTGGAAGCTGCCGATACAAGCATGCATGAGTTTCATAGTTTTATGATGCTCCGTCATGGTAAGGTTATAGCTGAAGGATGGTGGAATCCTTACCGTCCCGATTTGAAACATACCATGTATTCGGTCAGTAAGAGCTGGACTTCAACTGCCGCAGGCTTTGCTGTGAATGAAGGGTTACTTTCTCTTGATGATAAGGTGATTTCCTTTTTTTCGGATGACCTTCCGGATTCTATCTCTTCTTACCTTTCAGAACTTACTGTGAAGAATTTACTGAGCATGTCGGCAGGACAGGAACCTGATCCGTCATGGCGGGTGGCGACCCAGGAAACGAATTGGGTGCAGGCTTTTTTAAGGACTCCAGTTCTGAAAAAACCCGGAACAGAATTTTTGTACAATTCTTTAGCTACCCATATGGTTGCGGCTATTCTGCAAAAAGTTACAGAAAAGAACCTGATTGATTACCTAAGACCACGTTTGTTCGAACCACTGGCTATTGAAGGTGTTGATTGCGAAGTTGATCCGCAGGGTATCAGTGCCGGAGGCTGGGGATTTCGCGTAAAGACCGAAGACATGGCCAAACTGGGTCAGCTCTATCTTCAGCAAGGAAAATGGAATAATCAGCAACTATTGCCAGAATCCTGGGTGAAAGAAGCGACCTCAGCCGTCATAAAAGATTCGGCTCCTTATTTACCGGAAGACCGAAAAGCATTGAGTGACTGGGCCCAGGGATATGGCTACCAATTCTGGCGATGCCGGCATAATGCCTTCCGTGCTGATGGTGCGTATGGTCAATACATAATTGTCATTCCGGAAAAGGATGTTGTAGTGGTAATCACCAGCGAAACTACGGACATGCAAAAGGAGATTGATTTGGTGTGGAAGTTTTTATTACCGGCAATTAAGGATAATCCTTTGACTGAGAATAATGCAATCGTAAACAAACTACGAGCAAGACTTACTTCCCTGGCTTTACCTGTACCGCAGCCGGATCAAGAAAAACATAATCAGGAACTACTCAATAAAACGTTTGTATTTGAATCGAATGACATGAAGTATGAATCGATCCGCATTCAATCCATTGACCAGAATTATCAGGTCGATTTAAGTATAGATGGCATTACTCATTCTTTCCGTTTCGGATCGGGGGCATGGGTACTTGGTGAGACAACTAAACTCGGGCCATTCCTGGTTCCGGCTCAGGGACACTTTGTTGGATTTCCTCCAACTCAGGTGGCCGGAAGTTATTCATGGAGTCAGGATGAACTTGAATTGACTCTTCGGTATATCGAGAGTCCGCATACTGAACGCTTTAAAATCAGTTTGGAAACTGATCAGGTACTGCGCTTAACACTTTTCCAAAGTAGTGTTCCAGGGAACGCTGTCCTCGATATCAAGGGAATTTACACGCCATAAAAAAACGAACCGGGAATAACCCGGTTCGTTCTACTCTGTTAAAGATGATTCTCTATTATTCGCGTGTTGCCTTGATCGGTAAAGTACGAAACTGGCCTATGCTCATATTGCCGATCATTTCCTTTTCGGTGATTACCGTGTTGCAATCAATCAAAACTTCATTGCCACCAAAATTCATTGTGTATGCAAAGTTTACTTTATTGCCATCCACGGTCACTTTTGTGAATTTCACAGGTTCAGGCATGCGATCATTCTTAATTGTTCCTGAATAGTTGTCACCTTCTTTGGTGATCACAATCTTTCCGCCACCTCCGGGCTGTCCGCCTTCGATGGTATACGTCCAGGTTCCGGCAGCTTCATAAATTACATCGGTAGCTGCTTGGGGAAGTTCCGGTTTCGGGGCATTCGCTTGGGTAACCGCGCCTGCGGCACCGGCACCTGCTGCTACACCACCACGAGGCATACCCCCACCAGTCATGGGCTGCTGCTGTCCTTGACCTTCGTTCATACCGCCCATGTCACCACCATTGCCGCCTTCTTTCAAGTCATCATTATTGATGCTTCTTCTGCGTTTCGGACGCTGATCAAAACTCATTTTACCGATGCGGTAGCTGAAATTGATTTTTGCATTAAAGTTGAACAACTCATTTACATTTCTCTGGTTGATGGTAGGCGTAATCGTTTCGGCATTGATCTTCATGGACTTCTGCAGGAAGTTTTCTATACCAAATCCAATATTACCTTTCTTATTATTGAAATTCTTGTTTAAGGAAAGACTGTATACACCAAATCCACCCTGGAAGCCCTGTAATTGTACCTGGCGGCCACGGTAGAAACCAAAGGCTTGAAGAGCCCAGTTATTCTTCAGCTGATAGCCTCCGAATAACCGGCCACTGAAAACAAATCCTTCGTTCGAAGCATTGGTCTCCGGATTCGGATCATTGTTGCTCAATACCGCATAATAAACATCACCACCACCACTTAATGTTAACTTACCAGCCATAATGTTCACGTTTAAGCCCATACCATAGGCATTCTCTTTGCCAATATTCTGAAAGGTAGTAAGGATGGTATCGCCACGTACTTCCCGTATGCGTTGAATGGAATTATTTGTGTTACGGGCAAAAGCGGATACGTTAACTGAAGTTGCTTTGATTGGCTTGCTTAGTGATAATTCAAAATTGTCGGTGAACTCAGGATCCAGTTCAGGATTACCAATTGTAACATTCAACGGGTTGGCCGCTTGTACGTTCGGGTTCAAAAACTGAATGGAAGGACGTTGAATCCTTCTGTTATAGGCCGCCTTAACCGTGCTGTTCTTGATTTTACGGGAAATGTTTACACTGGGTACCAAAACGCCATATTCAGGAATATCGATGTTTGATTCGGTTTGTGTGAATGCATTTATAGTAGTGTATTCATAGCGAGCACCTGCTTTTAAACCGTAACCGCTTTTCGTATTTAATGAGTACGCCAGGTATCCGGCCGCTACGTTCTGATCGTAATTCAGGTTGTTGGTAAGATTGCTGTTGGGGATTTCGGTAAACGAACCATCACCTTCCGGGTCAGTCAGGTAAACGAAATTGCTGTATACCTGGCGCCAGATATTTTTTGCACCCACTTCAATGGTTTGTGTTTCGCCTATCGGATTAACGTAATCCATCTGCAACGTGACTTCCTGGTTATAACTGTCGTTCAGGTTTTTGAATGCCTGTGTGGATGCAATATCATTTTCTTCAGTGATATCGTTTATAAAATCATTGTTCCGGTTATTGCGGCTGTATAAGCCCATAACGCTGAATTCCTGCTGGGGCTTTTCAAAAGTCTTGGTATACGTCAGGTTAAGATCCAGGTTGTTTGAGCGATCGCGGGTGTAGACATCGCGCAAACTGGAACTGTTTAATGAGTTGTTAATGAATTGCTGGGTAAATAATCCGTCCTGATAATTATCGCCACCGCGCGAACCGAGCCGGACGGATCCGGTAAGTGCATTGTATTTATTAATGTCGTAATCAAATCCAAGGTTGATGTTACCAAAAAGATTTTGGTTACGGGTATCGGCTTGTTGAAGGTTTAATACATCAGGATTAATACCTGCTGGATCTTTTGTAACCTGTTCGTTTGAGAACGCACCTTGCACATTATAATTGGAACGACCCCATCCGCCCAGCGAAATACCGAGCTTCTTGGTTCTGTAATTACCATTCAGACCAAGATTGGATCCCCGGAAACCAGCACTGCTGTTGATATTTAAGGTAGCCCCTTCAAGTGTATTCTTCTTGGTGATGATGTTGATTATACCACCGGTTCCTTCTGCATCGTACTTGGCGGATGGAGAAGTGATTACTTCCACAGATTTAATTTGCTCTGCCGGAATTTGTTTTAAGGCATCGGCAACGCTGCTCGCCATGATGGTGGAGGGCTTGTTGTTGATCAGCACCATAATATTCTGGCTACCGCGCAACGAAACGTTTCCTTCAAAGTCAACCGTCAGCATGGGCACGCGCTTCAGAACATCTGTTGCATCACCGCCTGCAGTTGTTGCATCATTTTCAGCATTATAAATGGTGCGGTCAACTTTTTCTTCAATCAGAGAACGTTCGCCTTCAACAACTACCTCACCTAATACCTTGGCCTCTGTATTGATGGCTATTGTTCCTATTTCAATTTGGCTTCTTTTATCAGAGATTTCAACCGGTATAGTTTTGGTTTCAAATCCTACAAATGATATGATAAGGTTGTACTTACCGGCAGGAACTTTGGTTAACGAAAACTTACCCTTTTCGTCACATACAGTTCCGTCTATGGTCTTGCCATCTTCGGTAGCTAATGCCACGGTGGCAAACTCCACCGGTTGCTTATTGGAACCATCCGTTATGGTACCGGATATTTTCCCTACTCCCTTATCCTGGCCATAAGCGACCTGTACGACTACGATTAAGGCAATTAGTAATTTTTTCATGGTTGGTAAAAATGATTTGGATTTCATGTTAGACCGGCTTAGCCGACATGGTTTAAACTGCAAATCAAGTATAATGTTTCCCGTTAGAGTGCATTATTAGACAATTCTGATTAACCATTCGATACTTAAGGCAATTGCTCGTTTGGTGGGTGTAGTGTTTGGAATACTTCATTTTGTCGATTGATAATGACCAACGGTCTAAAAGAATAGTTCAATGGCCTATTGGTGGGTAATACCCTGCTACTTTTGAGGCAACAATGGCGTTTGCCTTTTGTTGATACTTTCAATCATGCAAAACGTACTTCAGCGTAACCGGGTCTTATTACTGCACCTTTTGTTCTGGTGTATTTACTTGTCCTTTAATTTTTACCAGATTAATTTCTTTCAGCAACAACGGGGGTACGATTGGAGCAAGGGCTTATCTTTTGCCGGTGTTCAATTTGTATTTACGTTTGCTATGGTTTACCTGAATTATTTTCTATTCCTGCCCAGGTTCCTGCAGCACAAAAAAATCTGGCGGTATCTGATTGAGTTTCTTATTCCGTTTATCATCCTGGTTATCCTTCGGGTCATAATCCAACGTGAGTTGGCCGATGGATCGCCCCGTTCTGAGTTTTTTTACTCCCAGCTTTATATTGTTCAGGTTGTAGTAATCACCTTATTTATTACCGTCTTTGTTGGCATGCTTCGGTTTGCCGTAGATTGGTTTGAACTTGAGGCCCGTAAACGGGAAATTGAAAATGAAAAATTGTATGCCGAGTTGAATTTTCTGCGTGCCCAGATAAACCCTCATTTTCTTTTCAATACGTTGAATAACCTCTACTACCTGGCCTACTCGAAATCCGATAATACCACAGAAGTGATTTCAAAACTTTCTCAAATGATGCGGTACATGATTTATGAATCAAATCATGAAAAGGTACCCCTTACCCGGGAAATCGAATACATGCAGAATTACATCAGCCTGGAACAACTGCGGTTGAATAATGAAGTACCCATACGTTTTTCGGTTGAGGGTGAAACGGAAAATGTCTGGATTGCCCCGCTCATTTTGATTACCTTTCTGGAGAATGCCTTCAAACATGGTGTAACCAATAAAGCCGATGGGGCCTGGATTAACATTATGATTAAAATGAACGGTAATCATTGCCTCTACCGGGTAGAGAACAGCAAGATACCGGCAGCGAAAGATTCAAGGGAAGGTAAGTCGGGCATCGGATTGCAGAATGTTAAGCGCAGGCTGGAATTGAGCTATCCGGGCAACTACCAGTTGAAGGTTGACGATGCAATGGATCATTATTCAGTAGAATTGGACATTACACTTTCGTGAGCGTAACCTGTATTATTGTAGAAGATGAACCACTGGCGCGTAACCTGCTGGTGGATTACGTAAAAAAAACTCCATCACTGCAACTCATCGGTGCGTGTGCCAACGCCATGGATGCTATGGACATGCTTCGCCAGCAACCGGTTGATTTATTGTTTCTGGATATCCAAATGCCAGAGATTACCGGAATTACGTTTCTTAAAATTCTTCAGAAACGGCCGCTGGTTATTTTTACAACGGCCTATTCACAATATGCCCTGGAAGGCTATGAACTTGATGTAGTCGATTACCTTCTGAAGCCTATTACGTTTGATCGTTTTCTGAAGGCCGTTGATAAAGCCATCCACAGGTTGCAAACTTCAAAGCAATCAGCCGCAGGAAACACGCAATCTTCACCTGTTGAAAAACCCGAGTTTGTATTTGTAAAAGACGGAACCAAAATGGTGAAGGTAATGCTGGATGACATTCAGTATGTAGAGGGAATGAAAGATTATGTAACCATTCACACCCACGATAAAAAAATAACCACGCTGCAGCGGATGAAATTACTGGAAGAAATGCTTCCGGCCGATAAATTCATCCGGATTCATCACTCGTATATTATTGCTTTGCGCGCTATTGATGCTGTTCACCGTAATGAAGTTCAGATTGGAAAGGCATTACTGCCTATAAGCGACAGTTATAAAAAAGCTTTCAGAGAGTTTATTGAAAAGAACCAGATGCAATAAAAAAAGCCTGAGTGATCAGGCTTTCAGGTGGAGCATTTCGGAGTCGAACCCCTGCCTGCCGGCAGGCAGGGATGACTTTCTTGAAATCCAATGGAATGCTTAGGCTGTTTTGATTGTCACCAAGGCACTCAACGTATTTTCAAGTTTTCGTTCGATTTCATCTATTCAATGAAATTGTTAGGTTCACGCCAATACCGATTGAAGTATGATGGATAGTGCATCTAAACCAAAAGGATATAAATAAAAAAGTCTGCCATTCGGCAGACTTTTTTAAGTGGAGCATATCGGAGTCGAACCGATGACCTCTACAATGCCATTGTAGCGCTCTAGCCAGCTGAGCTAATGCCCCGATTGAGGGCGCAAATATATTCTTTTTCGTACTTTCGGAAAACATCCCCAAAATTTAATGCCCGATATATGGCATAAATTCACTGTTAAAGCCTCACCCCAAAAAGTATTCGATGCTTTTTGTACGGAGCAAGGCCTGAATTCCTGGTGGACTCTGAAAAGCAGCGGTCATCCAACACTTCATGCAACCTATAATTTTTACTTCGCACCCGAATATGATTGGAATGCCCGGGTAATTCATGTTATACCCGGTAAAGAACTTACCTGGAAAATGACCGGAGCCATGGAAGATTGGATGGAAACCGAAGTGGGCTTTCGACTTTTGCCTGATGGTGACCAGACTTCGGTGTTGTTTTTTCATAAAGGCTGGAAGGAAGTATCCGATCATTACGCCATATCCAATTACTGCTGGGCATTATTGCTAAATGGGTTAAAGCAATACGTTGAGAAGGGTATCATCATTCCTTTTGAAAAGAGAAATTAATAAAATCTTCATGTCAGGCCATAACAGCCACCATTGAAAATAGAGGATTAACCAAATCAGGATTACCCGAGTAAGTTGTTTTCTTTTTGGCTTCCTCTGCGGGAATGGCTTTGGTAAAAAGCCTCCATGCAATATCCGGATGGAGGGTGATCTGTGCAGAGCAGGTATCCGAAGGTTGAATAAGTTGCCATTGATTCCCCATCCGGGAAAGATACCAGTCACCACCTGCTTCGGTAGAAACACTTACCCGTATGGTGGTTCCTTGCGGTGCATCCGTATGCCGGTAAACGTAGGGTAGAGCTTGCATAAACGTATCCAATACTGGAAAATAAAATTCCTTGTTCATAATGCCCGGACTATTTACTGCATCGCGAATCTGTTGTTGATGATGCCATTTTTCAGTGAACTCGCGGGCAATATGAAACCAGTTTGGTGATTCATTCTGACCAGCCCAGCTTACTGCAAACAGAGCTGGTTTGAAAGGATCAAGTTTACGAAGTTGCTCAAGATAAAGATGCCCTGTGCTTTCAAGCAGATCAGTAAGCAGTGCGGGGCTCAGGCGTTTGGCTGATAGTACGAAATCGGCATTGAGCCGGTTCAGGTAATCAACCAGGTCCTGATACGAGTTTATTGCGCCAGGAGGGTCACCAAAATAATTGTCGCGCATTTGTGATATCACACGCAGGTTGCCATCCAGCAGGTGTGCAGCAATGTCTTTAACTGTCCATTGTCTTGCTACGGTAGGTTTATTCCAATCTTCCGGTTTCAATGACCGTAGCAGTTCAATTAGCTTTTGATCAAGCTTGGGAAATAAGTGAAGGGTTGCAATGGGAACAGTCATTACCTGGAAGTATGAATTAACCATCCAAACTTAAAAATTTGGTTATTGGTTAAAGATGATGTTGTACTAATAATCAATTCTTGGTGTAGCCTGCTGGTATTTGAAAGTCGCTGTCAGGCATACGGGTACGTTTCAGTTCGGTTAATTCAGAAGAAATGTTTCCCTGAGGTGTTTTGATTTCAATTTTTACCGGAAAGCCGTCAACATCTTTATAGAACCAGTTCATTGAATTTTTTCCACCACCGGCAAACTGTGACGGGCTAATATCTTTTATGTCTTTGGTTACCCACAGCGTCTGATTCATCTGTTCAGAGCCTTGATACGAAATGATATACTTCGTGCACTTGTAAGAATTTATCGTTGCAGTTTCTGATGTTTTGGTGATCTTGATATTTTGTTCGTTTGAAATATTATCGGATGATGGTAATTCCGAATAGGTTTTGGAGGCGGAATTCAAGGAGTAAATTTTATTTTCGCCACCCCTGTAAATGATGATGTTATCACCCATTACAGTAGCCGTATTATTACCCTTAACCCTGGTGGTAATTTTTTCCGGTAACATGCTGCCCAGGTTACCGCTTTCGTACGATTCCATGGTTTTAAGTTGCTTTTCCATCATATCCTTCAATGCCGGATTTTTCTCCATCTGTTTTTTAAACTCCGGGTTATTCATTTGAGCCTCGATCTGCTTTTTCGAATCCTTCATTTGCTGAATCTGTTCATCCGACATTTTAATATCGGATTTGGTTGTCCAGGTTACATAACCTTCAAAAGTTTGCGCACTGGCAACCAGAACACACAAGACACAGAGTGCCAACATTAATAGATACTTTTTCATAAGATAAATAAGTTAACGAAATGTAAGTTCGCTAATTAGCAAAGAACCTGCCAACAGAAGTACGTGAATTTTCAGTTTCTTGCCCATTAATCAGGATGCACCAGGGCTTTCCGTTCCTTACGCACTGTTGGAAAGATTACAAAATGAAGAAGTTCAGAGTGCCGGATCACGGAAATATTAACTGAAGTTAAAATCTCTTTTTTGCTTAATTCTTTAAATAATTCATGTGAACTATTTACCGCTTTTCCATTGAATGATACAAGAATGTCTCCCTCGGTTAGTTGCGAGCGTGAAGCAGGGGTGTCGGGTTCAATGGAAGTAACAAACAATCCTTTTTTATTCGGTAAATGATAATGCCGCACAATTTTCGGATTAATGTTCACTTCCTGCATGCTGAATCCCAGGTAAGCGCGGAACACGCTGCCGGTTTCAATGAGTTGCCGTGCGATTTCTTTGGCCGTATTGATATCGATTGAAAAACTAAGACCCTGTGCACCGGTAATAATGGCGGTGTTAACGCCTATTACCTCAGCTTCCGTTGTGATCATAGGTCCGCCTGAGTTGCCCGGATTAAGAGCGGCATCTGATTGAATGACGTTATCAACCAGACGGCCGGACTGGGTACGAAGGGTTCTGCCCAACGCACTGACAACCCCTGTAGTTACCGTATGCTGATATCCATAAGGATTGCCGATGGCAATTACGAACTGGCCGATTTGAAGATGTACCGAGTCACCCAATCGGGCTACTGAATAGCCTTCGCTGAAAATTTTCAAAATGGCCAGGTCAGTATCCGGATCCTTTCCAACCAGAGTTGCTTCAATCTCATTTTCATTCAATAGGGTAATCATAATCTTCTCAGCTCCGTCAACTACATGGCAGTTGGTGAAAATGAGTCCGTCTGATGAAAATATAAATCCCGATCCGGAACCTGCCGGCCTGAGCTTACCGCGAATGGTTTTAAATACATCGATTTTGACGACCGCATTTTTCATTTTGTCTACGGCCTCAATAATCATGGTTGAGAAAGGATCCATAGTATTGAAAGGTACGCCTGCTATCATCTAATGACGTGCCACTATTCATTTTATGCTAAAGTGGCAGAAAATTTTATTTAGGGCACCCTGATTGGTAATTCAGAGCAGTTACTTTTCCCGTATTTCAATCCGATGGGTTGAACGAACAGGCTCCTGATTTATCGTTATGCCTTCTATCACAATTTGATAGTGTGTTGGCAAATCGGCAGCATAAAAGGAAAAACTTGCTTTTCCGGATGAATCGATTACCAGATCCGGTTTCCAAAAGAGAGTTGAGCGGTAATCAGCTACAATATCTGATACTGCATTGGGTTGACTGTAATCCGGGAAGCGTATGCGCACGGGCCTCATAAAGCCGGCTACGGTTGCCTTTTGAAAGAAGTTTTTTTGAAACCCGGGGGAGTTTGATGACTGGCTGTATGAAGTTTCATTTTTGGTAAATACCGCAATGATGCCGTTGGCTCCGCGCGAACCATACACGGCTGCACCTCCGTTACGGATAATTTCAACTCGCTCTACCTGGAGCGTTTGTATTTGCATCAGTTGATCGTAAACGGAAAGTGTTCCCTGTCCCGATAATTGAATGCCGTCAACTATGAGCATAGGTTCTGTTACTGATGTGCTCTGAAAAGTTGAAGGCCCGCCAAAACGCAGACGGTAACTGCCTTCTTCCATTACTACATACAAACCCGGTACTCGTGTACGCAGCGCATCTACCAATGAAGAAATGTTGGACGATAATAACGATTCACCGGTAAGGATGAACTCCGGCTTGCCATAGGTTGCCCTGGATTGAACCGGAGGTGCTTTAGGTTCGATCGGTGTGGCGGTTGTAACCACTTCTTCGAGTAAAATGGCTTTATCGGACGATTCAGGAACTGACTTTTTCCGGACTAATTTGTTTTCGTGAATGATTTCGAAAGACGATGAAGAAGCCGGTTCAATGGCTGGAATCGAGCGTTCGGAAATCAGAATTTTTCCCGGATGTTTTGTTTTGGCATCAGCGTACTGAAATCCCAGCGTAACCGGATCGGCTAGTTGAAAGCCGGTAACCCAGAATTTTCCGGAAAGGTCGGTTTCAATAAGAGAGACATCCAGCAGCGCTTCTTCGGCAATCAGCAAACTGGCGCGTTCAGGTTTTCCTTTCCTGTTCATGTGCTGCCCCTGAATGGAGATGCCGTATTCGATCTTGTTCATGGTTCCCAGTTCCGTTGAACTATTCTTGTCTTTGAAATGGAATTCGTTCAGAATGGTATTTCCATTGTGCAAGTCAATAACCTGATTAACATCCGTTACGGATACGGATAGTTGTGCTCCCTGAAAATCAGAATACAGCGAATCGAAAGTTAATTCAACCGTTATTTTCTCACGGGGGTGATATACCGGTTTATCGGTTCGCACAATCAATCGTGATGAGTCTGCATTCTTTGAATAGCCTGGAGAATTCAGACTGGGTTTTTCATAATCTGAAAGAACGGGTATGGATCGGTGGAAAATTTCAACAGGAGAATAGTTCAGCATCCAGTTGGTATAGACACGGATGGAATAATTTCCGGTTGAAAGCGTATCTGGCAACTTGAAATAGCCATCCGCTACTCCGTAATTGATTGGAACAATCTGTGTTTGAATAATTTTCTTTGAAGAGTTAATCCACTCTGCATATAATACCCGGCTTAATGTATCCATGCGTTCAGGAGAACGGTAATTCATGTAGGCTTTAAACCAAATAACATCTCCCGGGTAGTAATAGGGTTTATCGGTGTGGAGATATGCTTTTTCCTGAAGCTGGAACATTTTCTGCTGAGCGAAGGGAGTAGCTTCCAATAATTTTAATGCATCACCCGGTTTGTAGTTAAAGGGAAGCTGATCAGCAAGGCGTGCTTCGAACATAGCGCCTGCAACAACCAGGTCACCTGCATTGGAAACAATACCCTCGCGATTCACATCGATATAACCGCGTTTAATATCCAGCCAGGAAACGGGAAATGAAATATCGCGGTAAACCCGGGTAGAAGAAGTGGTTTGGGTATAATGAACTTCGATTTCCGGCAACAGAGTAATCCGGTACAGGCCCCGATCGGCCAGTGGCGTTACAATGTTTTTAGTTGGAAAGGGTTTTAGGGTTTGATTCAGGCGCGATGAAAAAGTTGGGTTTTGATCATCACGGATGTTCGTTCCCACGGTAGGAAAATACAGGTTGAATCCTTCTTCGAAACTTCTGCCTTCCAGTAAGGATTTGAATAAATGGCGATACGAGCCCTTGTAGGCGGATAATCGATTTGCTTCCCAGGTGGATGCCAGTTTTTTATCGGTAGTGATCAGTTCGCGGAAATGAATCTCACCCAGTATTCTGAAATAGTCTGTTGAAGCAACCAACTCCCTCAGATAGTATATCACGGTATAACCCAACGCCTGATTTTCTATTTCAATGGGGTTATCAGCGGTTGCCATAAAAATGGTTTTGCCATCTGCTGTTTCTTCCTTGAAATTGAGCACCCAGGGATTTACAATTTTACAAGTGCGCGCAAATGCATTGGTGCCTAAAAAAATCTTTTCAAACTGCTTCAGTTGCTTTTCCCATTCTTTGTCGCGTGTACCTTGAACTTCTACTGCTGCGAGTTGACTTTTATCTTCGATCATGGAAATTTCAAGCGTAAGCGAATCACCCGGTTTTACCTGAACCCGCACCAGGTTTTGTTTATAACCGATGTAGGAAATCACTAATTCATTCAAACCGGTTGGCACACCGTTCAATTGAAAATTTCCTGAAGGATCGGTAGCGGTACCTATGGAGGTCTGATTAATAAATACGTTAGCGTATGGAAGCCCCATACGGGTGGAGCCATCGCGAACCACACCCCGGATCTGACCGGTTTGCCCTTTTACTTCATGCGCTATTAACAAATAAATTGGAATCAGAAGAATAGGAGTAAGCCGATTGAATTTCATAGTTATAATTTCTGTTCCGGATAATTATTGTTCAAATTACAATAGTTCGATGAAGCGTATCCGGGTTGTCTGGAAATTAATTTATACAAGGTTCATTGGTTATTACATAGTAATAGCAAATCAAAAAATCTGTTGGGTTCATTTGAAATTGGAATATTGGATATGCTTAACTACGAGAATCTAAAGTATCTGTTTGAAAAGCCACCTTAGTCCTTCTATTTATAATTTCGGTTCATGGGTTTTAATGAAATTATTCTTTTAGTATAATTGCAGCCCGTTTAGGGAATTTTAGCGTTGTGCTTGAAAATTAAAGTGTTTACTGGTTTCGGGGTGTAGCGCAGCCCGGTTAGCGCACCACGTTAGGGACGTGGGGGTCGGAAGTTCGAATCTTCTCACCCCGACTTTTTTTTGGTCTAAATCACTGGCATTCAGGCTCATTAATTCCACAACTTCGTTGAGCCTTTTGGTTCGAAATTGATTTTTTTCAAAAATCAATTTTTCAGGAAACACCGAACCAACGATAAGCTGTTTTTCGCTTAAAGTCGCATTCTGATAGTATCGGTCAATGTTTCGAATAAGAGTAACACCTATTTTTAATTGTTCTTTGATGTTCTCCTGATCAGTTGAAAGGTTAGCCTTTTTACGAATCAGATCATCATTAACAGTTGTGAGCTTTACCTTAATCTCCTTATAGTCGTTAGCGCTAATTTCAGCATCCAACATTAAGTGTTGAGCATTCTGAAGTCTTTGATTGTTCCTTTTGATCTCCTCATCAATTTTAAGAAGCTCAGTTCTTTCATTTTTAGCCTTGCTTTGAAAATACTCTACAATTACCTCGTAGTTCAAATCAAGAGTCATTGAATTAGGTTTGATGAACTGGAGATACTCTACAAATTTCTTATTTGCTTCTTCAGCCCTAAATCTTTCATTGCAGCCACAAGTGCAGTGATAATAAAAGTACTTTCCTCCATTCCCTTTAGAAGCACTTCCTGATAAGTTCTTTCCGCATAGACGGCACTCCAAAAACCCTCTCAGAGGAAGTTGCTCTTTGAGCGTATTTTTAGTTGGTCTATTCGGTGACCTGCCTTCGAGAATGTCCTGAACTCTAAAGAATAATTCTTCACTAATTAAAGGTTCATGAATTGCCTTTGCATAATATGAAGGTTCATCTTTATAAGCTGGCACTAATATCTTACTAATGTAAGCTCGATTTCTTAGCAGTTCTGGAAATCTTGAGCGTTCAATTTTTAATCCCTTGTCGACAAGTTTTTGTCTAAGTTCCTCCATTCCAAAAGCACCTGAAGCAAACTCGTTGAATGCTTCTCTAATCAAATCTGCTTGGTTGCTTGGGACTATCATGGCACGGCCATCTTCAGTCCGAATGTTGCGATAGCCAGCAGGAGCAAGTGTTGTCCAGCGTCCCTCCTTTTTTGCACGATAAATACCAGATTTTACATTGATTGACCTTCTGTCATTTTCAACTTCAGGAGAAGCTAAGTAAAAAGCCAGCATCATCTTGTTCTCTGGTACTTTAAGATCCAGAGGCTGTTCAATCGCCTGTGGTTCTATATCCAACTTATTCAATTGCTTAATAATGCCATAAGAGTCTCCTGCATTTCGACCAAAGCGACTCCAGTTAATGAACAGTAACAAGTCCACCTCTCCAGGGTTCTTCCTACAAAAGTTCATCAACTTATTAAACTCTGGTCGGTCGAAAGTCTTGGCCGAATAATCTTCTCTGTAATGTGCTACTACCGTTATATCTCTATTCGTGCAATACTTACGTAACTGTTCTTCCTGATATTGCAAGCTGTATCCTTTTTCAGCTTGCTCATCAGAGGATACTCTCGTGTAAATGATCGCTCTTGTTTTCATCTTTCTTTCTTTGATAAATTTTATATTCGATGGCAGCCATTTGATATAAGAAATCTCTAATCTTCAATAGCTCCTCATCCGTATAATTATTGCCATGCTTTTTGGCTAGTTCCCTGCACCTTTCCAACGACACCATTCCACAATAAGGTTAACAGGAGCATAGTTTTGAGTTAATAGTCAATTCTACTTATCATAATATGTGCCAGATGATACCTGACTGACTCACCCAATCCTACGCTCCTTAAATATATACTTACAATTCAGTTCAAAAATTATTTACTTCTTTTTTTTACGTTATAGAGAACAGGCCCCAGGTTTTCACTGATTTTCTCTAATGAACGACCTGCTACATAACCTCCAACACCCAAGTCCATCAAAGTCCAGATGTGATCATCAAGAGTAGTTACCGGAAGGTTGAAGTATGGCACGAGCACGTAGTTATTGAAAACGATAAACATGCAGATGCACATGAGTATCGGTCTCCAGTTTCGTTGCAACCAGCTTTCGCCTTTCGTTTCTGATTCAATAATTTTTGATTTCGTTTCCAGCAGCTTGCTTTCATAATCAATACAGGCTCCTTCCATGTTCATGAGAAGTTCCTTGTACTTCAGTTGAAGTTCAAGCTTCTCATCTGACTTGTCGATTTTGTCGATCGCATTCCCAATGGAATCGACTGTCTCCTTTACTCCAACTCCGAGAATTTTAGACAAAAATCCTCCGATAGATGGCTTTTTACCAACTTCACTTGCCTCCATGTTTGTATGTTTAATTGTTAGATAATTCTGTTTAGTAATGCTGACTATCCTTAGTGGTCATGTCACCATTGATCGGATAAGGTTTTAATTTTTGTTTGGCCATTGGCTCTTGCCATTGGATGCCGAATTGTCGAAAGAAATCCAAAGTGCTCTTAGGTGCGTACCTGTTCTTGGTAATGTTCACCACACCTTTATGTACCTC
>JALOMY010000009.1 GCA_025455225.1 Cyclobacteriaceae bacterium
TAACTTTATTGCCGAACAACTTCTTCTTCTCTGTTCAGGAGTTTTAAGCGACACACTTAAACCCGAAATTGCCATCCGATATATGAAAAAAAATCACCTTGGTGATTTGCCTGATCCTCCCGTTTGGATAGATGGTTCCGGCTTGTCCCGTTATAATCTATTTACACCCCGCAGCATTGTTAAACTTTGGGAAAAAATCTACATGAAAGTTAATCAGGAACGATTGTTCAACTTACTTGCAGTTGGCGGACAATCGGGCACCCTGAAAAATCATTACAACAATAACCCTCCTTATATTTTTGGAAAGACCGGCACACTTAGTAACAATCATTCATTAAGCGGATACCTTATAACCAAAAAAGGAGATACACTTATCTTCAGCTTTATGTCAAATAATTTTACGGTGCCAGTGAGCGAGGTCCGTAAACGCATGGAAGCCATATTGAAACAACTACATAATTACTATTAACTATATGATTAAGCCCCTTCCAATTTTATCAATTCTTCTGTTTTTCACAATTAGTGCTTCTCTTAAGGCTCAGGATAGCCTGGACATTAAAATTGGCCAAATGATTCTAATCGGTTTCCCCAAACCCGAAGTTGATCAGGCGGTTCTTGATGCAATCCGTCATGGTAAAATTGGCTCCATCATACTTTTCGAAAAAAACATTCCGCCAAAAAATTCATACCATGCCCTGAAAAAAATTACCTGGACCTATCAGAAGGCTGCTTCTATTCCATTGATTATTGCGATCGATCAGGAAGGGGGAAGGGTAAACCGGTTGAAAGAAAAATACGGATTCCCCCGGTCCTTAACTGCTGCAAAATTGGGAAAGATGCCACTGGATTCAATCCGATTCTACAGTGAAACCACGGCTGCAACGCTGGCGGGGTTGGGTATTAATATGAATTTTGCACCGGATGTTGATCTTGCTGTTAATCCAAACAACCCGGTTATCGTTAAAGCCGAACGCGCTTATTCAAAATCTGCAGACTCAGTTGTCTTGTTTGCCCGAGAATTTATTCGACAGCATCAACGCCATGGTGTTCTTACTTCCATCAAGCACTTTCCCGGGCATGGAAGCTCAATGGACGATACTCATCACGGCATTGCCGATGTAACCCAAACCTGGAGCGAGGAAGAACTTAAACCCTATCAGACCCTGATTGATGAGGGCTATGCTGAATCGGTCATGACTTCACACATTGTAAACAAGAAGTTGGATGCATCCGGAAATCCCGGAACGCTTTCTTCTGATATTATTGATGGAATACTCAGAAAAAAACTAAATTTTCAAGGTGTCGTATTTACGGATGATATGCAAATGCATGCCATCACTCAATATTATGGATTGGAAGAAGCCATCCGCCTTACCATTCTGGCAGGAGTCGATATTCTAACCTTCTCAAATAACATAAGTGGAAGCCAGGATCGAACGGTTGATAAAGTTCATTCCATAATCCGTTCCTACGTGGAAAACGGTACCATTCCACGGGAACGAATTGAGGAATCCTTTAGAAGAATTATGGGGTTGAAGAAACGCCTCAGCACCACAACTAGTGATTATTACCGGAAAAACTGGACTGAGGCAAAAAATGAATCTGATCAATTGAAAATCATTATTGAAAATCAAAAGAAGCAAATTATTGAATTGAAAAATATAAAATCGGATCCGGCAGATTCCGGAAAAAAGAAAAAGAGAACTAAGTAAGTTAAATTTTCAGCAAAATCGATTTTGAGAATGATTACCTTGTAGTATCTAAACAGACCCTAAATTTTTTGTTAAATGGAAGTTAAACGCTCTACTTTAATTGTTCTTGTGCTTCTGGCTATTCTTGCAATTGCTTTTGCAACATATAACCAAATCCAAATAAACGATTCAAAACATGAACTTGAACAATGCCAGCAAAAGCATGAGGAGGCACTTGTGGATGTCCTCGAGGCCTTTAAACGACTGGAGGCAAAAGAAGGAGAATTACAGAAGTTGTTGGAAGAGGTTGAGCAACAAAAAAAACATGCGGAAGAAAGACTGGAGGAATTACAAAGAGGAAAAAATAGAAAATAATAGTGGAATGTTATTCCATCATAGCACCACAATCTGATCCGGTGCCGGTACTTCTTAGTGTGCCTCATTGCGGAACATTCTTTCCGGATGAATTAAGGAATGATTTCAAGCAACATTTAATTGATTCTCCGGATGACACCGATTGGTTTGTTCATCAGCTATACGATTTTGCTCCTGAATTAGGCATTACTTTAATTCATGCCAATTACAGTCGTTGGGTTATTGATTTAAACCGCGACCCTCAGAGCAAACCTCTTTATACAGACGGCCGAATCATAACAGGGCTGTGTCCGGTGACAACGTTTTCAGGTGAACCGCTCTACAATGACGAGCGAACCGAAGTAATTCAACATGAAGTAACCAGGCGCATCCAGCGCTATTATGATCCCTATCATCACAAATTACAGGACCTTATTAATCAATTGAAAGAGCGGTTTGGCACCGTTCTGCTTTGGGATTGTCATTCCATCCGTCATTACGTGCCCACTATTCACCAGGAAAAATTTCCGGATTTGATTTTGGGGGATGCCGATGGAACTTCTGCTTCACCAGGTTTGATTGAAACAGCTATTCTAAATCTGGAATCTACAGGTTATTCTTTCCAGCATAACTATCCTTTCAAAGGCGGTTACATCACACGGCACTATGGAGCACCCTCCAACAATCAACACGCTTTGCAGCTTGAAATGAGTAAAGTTGTCTATATGGATGGAGCGGAGAAATCATATGATGTAGAGCGTGCAACCAAAATCAGAATGCTGTTGAAGCATACGTTGGGCGAGCTAGTTGAAAAACTACAGGAGATAAATTCCTGATTCGACTGCTTTTAAGGTTTATCCTTAAAAGCACCTTTGACCGTATTAACCTCATGCGGCTATTCGTATCACTTAGCCTAACTGGTAATTACAAATGAGTGTTTTTGAATTTACTCGTGGCGGATACTTTGTACCGGGTTAGCTAATGCCGCTTTCAATGTCTGGAAGGCAACGGTAATCAGTGTAATTAATAACAATACAATTACTGGTATGGCAAACATCAGCAGCGACAGATTTATTTTTAAAGTAAAATCAGCTAACCAATACTGAACGATATACCATGCTACCGGTACAGCCAATACTGTAGCTAGCATAATAAGCCTGAAATATTCCTTCCATAACAATAGTAGTATCTGGTAAATGCTGGCCCCAAGAACTTTGCGAACACCAATTTCCTTTTTACGGGCTGATGCCGAATACGCTGACATACCCAGCAATCCCAGGCACGTTATCCATATGGAAAGTCCGGAAAAGAATATCAGCACCCTTTCAAATTGCTGATCGCTTTGATACTGCTGATTATAAAAGGTGTCCAGAAAACTGTATATAAACGGTTGGCCCGGGAAAAGGGAATTGAAAAGCTGGGCGGTCTCCTGTATGGTTTTCTGAATTTCCGTATTCTTAACGGATAATACATAATGGTATCCGGCACTCGGATTGAACAGAAAAATAATAGGCAACAAAGTATTTTTCGGACTATGGAAATAGAAGTTCTTTACTACACCAACTATCCGAACGGTATCCTCATTAAAGGCAATTTGCTGTTGCAAGGCATCCTCCGGATCAGAAAATCCCAGCAAACGAGTGGCGCTCTCGTTCAGAATAACTTCCTTACCCTTAATACTGGTCTCCAGAAAAGGCCTACCCGCAAGCATATTTAGTCCTAAGACACTGTCAAAATTATGGTCAACCTGCACATAGTGAATTGCGTGAACATTAGTTGTATCCGCTTTTATATTGCGAACTCCATTTGAATAGGGCTTTATTTGTTCTCCAGGCAATGTCTCGATGTACGTCATCCCTTCCACGTAAGCAAGACGGAGGATTTCCTTCTTGAATACATCAACATTACGGCCATAGAGCGAATCATAGACTTCAGAATCCCGAATAACCAGTTTCTCATTCTGCTCAAACCCAAGCGGTTGGCTGCGTACATGCAGTATCTGCTGACGGGCAGTGAATATCCAGATTATAAGAATCAGTGAAACAGCGAATTGAAAAGTAACCAGAATTCTTCGCAGCGATGTTCCTTGCGAACTGCGGTTACTGATTCCCTTTAAAACCATTACCGGATCAAATCCGGAAAGAACCACCGAGGGATAAAATGCTGATATAAAGGTTCCTGTTAACAACACCAATGCAAGAAATAACCATTGTGTAACCGCAATTGAATTCAACTGATTAAAACCTGCGATGTACTCAGGCCAGAAATTATTTCCGATAACTAAAAGAATTATGGCGATAATAAAGGCAAGAAAATTAAGCGTGCACGACTCAAGTAAAAACTGAAGAATCAATTGTTTGCGATCACTTCCAAGAGCCTTACGTACGCCAACTTCTCGTGCCCGCTCCAGTGACTTAGCGGTTGACAAACTAACATAATTAATCCAGGCCAGAACCAGGATACTAAGGGCTATCAGCTTTAGGTAAAACAATAATTTCCCATCCCCATTTTGAGTCCATTCTCCATGGTAGTTTGATGTAAGATGAATAGAGGTAAGAGGCTGTAATTTAAGTTCGAGTCTTTGATCCGTATTCCTTAACCATTCACCCGTTTGTTGCTCAATCAGTGAAGGTAATTTTGCTTCAAGATCACGTGCTGATGCTGCGGGCTTTAATAACAGGTACGTAATAAAGCCATCCCATCGCCAGGGTTCTTCCAGTATTAATTTGTCAACAATTTGCTTGTAACTCTCAAAAGACAACAGGATTTCAAGATCCATGTGGCTATTGCCTGGCATGTCGGCAAATACACCTGTAATTTCATAATCGAAACGTCCCTTAAAATTGATCGTCTTCCCTACCGGATTTTCTCCTTTGAAAATTTTATCAGCGAAAGCACTTGAAATAACCGCAGTGAATGGTCTGCTTAATACATCATCAGGGTCACCCTGAAGCAAGGGAAAGGAAAAAATATGGAAGAAGTCCTGGCTGCTATAACATGCTTTATCGGATTTGAACCACTCAGTTCCATACCGGATTAAAGCTCCTGTTTTAACCATTTGAACGTAAGCATCAACTTCCGGAAAATTAGCCTTGATTTCAGGCCCGGCCGCCAGACATCCATCAACCAGTTCCATGGTAAGGTTTCCCTTATGATATCGTTCGGTCTTTAGGCGTACAATTCGATCGCTGTTGGAATGAAAATGATCGTATTGTTCTTCCTGGCTTATAAAGAAGAACATAGCCAGGTAGGTAGCTAAACCAATAGAAAGCCCCAACAGGTTAATCAATGTAAAAACCTTGTTTCTGCGATAGTTCCTTAATGCAACACGAAGAAAACTGCCGGTCATTTAAGGCATGTAATGGTTTAGGTTTTACAACATAATAAATGAATTGCAAAGTACCGGAGGGGGTGTAAGTTTTTTTAATAATAAGGAGTAAGACCTTTTCAGATCTCGCCTTTTAAAGACTTGCTGATTACTTCAGCTTTGCTGTGAACATGGAGCTTGCGATAGATGTTTTTAATATGAAATCTTACTGTTTCAATTGAAATATTCAATCGATCGGCTATTAATTTATAACTAAGTCCGTCAACAAGGGCAATAACAATTTCATTTTCCTTTTCAGATAACAAGGAGGGTAAGGCTTTCTTATCTGTGCTAAAATACTCTACCACTTTACGCGCTATTTGGGGCGACATAGGCGAACCTCCTTTTTTTAACAGCTCAATACCCTCGCGAATCTCATCAAGAGGTGTGTTCTTTAATAAATAGCCGGTAGCCCCAGCACACAAGGATTGAAATATTTTATCGGCATCATTATAAACAGTCAGCATGATGATGTCAATGTCTGGAAATTCACGTTTGATGAGTTTCATTCCGTCAATACCCGACATGCCCGGCAACCCGATGTCCATTAATAAAACATCGGGTTGCGTTTCCGGGGTAAGATGCTTGCGAAAAATTTCAACCGATCCGTACGCCAACGAACAAACAAAATTCTTTTGCTGGTTAAGGTAATGCTGAAGCAAACCTCTTATTTGCTGGTCGTCTTCTATTATCCCAACCGAAATCATTGTTTTTTAATAATGTATGTTAATGACAATTTAATGACCTGATTTTTAACATCGTACGTTACATCGGCTCCATTTTCAGCATATTGGCCAATTTTCGATAATCCATGCTGATACATTAACTGCGCGGCAAGCTTATCGGATATTTTATAAACCGGACCAATGTTAATAGCTAAGTCAAATCCTTTGTAATCATCTTTTGCATCTTCTGTAGCCGGCAATTGGTAAGCATCCTGTACTTCTTCTCCGTTTTTAACCTTGGCGCTGACTAAAATGCTGGCCTGAAATCCCCCTTGTAAACTGAATTTTTCCGATAGTGCATATTGTACATTCAGGGGGATATCCAAATAACTCAACACTTTATTGTATTCTTCTTCTATTTCAAATGGAGATCCGGAATAGGTAGCTCCTTTGGTTGAAAACTGCAAACCGCTGATTGCACTTAACTGCTCATTGATTGGATAACTGATCTGAACCCCGATATGTACCCGTATAGCCATCTTTGGCTTTTCATTTACTCCTCCCCAGTTTTCACGCTCACTTCCGATGAAGTTAGTAAAACTAGGGCCACCGATTACTAAAATGTCAACTTGAGACCATGCCCCGGTAGCTGTAAGCATACCAAAAAGCAAAAACATTAGAATCCTTTTCATAGCTGTTTTTCGTTTCAATTTCCAGCTATCCTCTTCCTGTTTCAACCCCATAAATGGGTAGGTTAGATTAGATTAGAACATGTCCCGTTAATTTTACAGTCGTTCCATTGTGATTGACAATTTGTAGTGTTGCATTGATATCGCTGGCACGTTTACGCATGTTGCGTAACCCGTTTCCTTTATTTTCTGCATCCCCGGAGAATCCTTTACCGTTATCTGAAATTTCCATGGTAAGACCGGTTGCGTTATTCAGGATCAGGATTGTTACCTTATTAGCACTTGAGTGCTTTACGATGTTATGAAGTGCTTCTTTAAAGATCAGGTATAAATTCTGCTTGAGCTGAGGAGACAGAATTGTTTTTTCCTTTAGGTTTTCAGTATGAAATTCTACTTCAATATTCCGTGGTGCTAAAAACTGGGAAGCAAAATCCTTCATTCGCAAAAGCAAATCACCCAGGCTGTCGCTCCGGTTGTCAATCGACCAGACTATGTCGCTCATGGTGCTAACTACCTCCCGGCTTAACTCGCGTATGCTGCCCAGGTAACTACCTTTTGTAGTTGCATCAATATCGCTGGCCAACAAATCCGAGTACATCGATATCCGTGTAAGACTTGAACCTACTTCATCATGCAAATCGCCTGCAATTTTGGTGCGAAGCCGCTCAACTTTTAATTTCTGCTCAACCCGGTACCGATATATTGAATACATGATGAACGCAAGAACTACTGTTACTGCAAGTATAAACCATGGTTTCTGCCAGAATGGATACGCAATTGTAAATGCGAGTGCTGCTCCTGTTTCATTCCAGATTCCATCATTATTGCTGGCAATAACCCGGAATACGTAGGAGCCGGGTTTAAGGTCAGTATAACTTGCATACCTGCGCTGGCCGGCCATTACCCACTCATCTTCCAATCCTTCAAGTTTGTAAGCAAATGTATTGCGCTGTGGGGCCATGAAATCCATCGCCACAAACTCAAATGAAATGAAATTTTGGTTATGCCGCAGATTAATGGGTTGCGCCCGAAATTCCTGGAAGGGTTTTTCAAAAATGTTCATGGCTGTAATGGATACGGGTGGAATTTCTTCGTTGATGAAAAGCTCCTCGGGTTTAAACAGGTTAATTCCGTTGATGCCACCAAACACCAGTCTTCCATCACGACACCTCAAATAAGCATTGGCATTGAATTCTTCTTCCTGAAGCCCATCGTCCTGATGATAATTTTTAAATTCTCTGCTCTCCGGATCGAATGAGCTTAATCCATAGTTGGTACTTAGCCATAATGTTCCCGATTGATCCTCTACAATACCATAAACTACATTATTGGTGAGCCCGTGCCGCTCGGAATACAATATGAATTCTTCATCAAACTGATTGAATCCTTTACTTTTTTGTTTAACCAATAGATTTAATCCCCCGGCCGTTCCTATCCACAGTCGACCCTTGCGGTCAACATGGGTGGAATATACAATGTCGTTAGCCAGGCTGGCGGTACGCTGTGGGTTGTGAAGGTATCTTATCAATGTATCCGAAGATGGGGGCCGCATAGCCAACCCTCCGCCCCATCCGGAGATCCAAACGTTTCCGGTAAGATCCTGATCGATCCGGTTTACGTATCCTGAAGAAATAGTAACACTATCGGATGCTATGAAATTAGGTCTGATAAAAGAGTCTGATGTCGGATTATACCAGAAAATTCCATCACGAATCGTACCGATCCATAAGATGCCCTCGCGATCGAGCATGAGGTGTTGTATGTTGTTGGCTCCTGCTGGAAAATCCTTTCGTGCTGAATAATGAATAAACTTTCCTGTGGCAGGATTAAACCGGTTCAATCCTCCTCCAAGGGTTCCAACCCATAATGTTCCATCCGAATGTTCAACAATGGATCGTACATCGTTATTGCTGATTGAGTTTTGGTCATTCGGATAATGAAGGTATCTGTTGATTACCTCGTAGTGAGCATTCAGTTGGTTTAGTCCTCCTCCTTCCGTACCAATCCAGATTCTCCCCTTACTATCCTCAAATATGTGGCGTATTACTCTGTTACTAAGAGTAGTGGGAACATTTTGCTGATGGGTAATGTGAGTAAATTTTTTTCTGCGTTTATCATACTTGCTTAAACCTGTTGATCCAATCCACACTATGCCGGAATGATCCTGAAATATTGAGAAAATGTGATTGCCTGCTACCGATGTTTCATCCGATGCCAGATTAAGCCATTGGGTAAAAGTGTTTGAACTTAAAAGATTAATTCCTCCTTCACGTGTTCCAATCCAAATCTGATTTTCCCGATCACGCAATAACGCTGTTATTTGGTTATCGCTAATTGTCTGTTTGTTGTATTTAATTGGCTTGTTTTTGGTTTTGTCCCATACCAACAATCCGTTGTCGTATGTGCCTAACCAAAGATTGCCTTCTTGGTCTTCTGTCATGGCGGTTATGCGTTCCATCTGAAGTTGATCATTCTCTACCTGAACAAGCTTCTTCAAATCAGGATCGACTTTAAATAATCCAGAACCGAAAGTGCCTGCCCAAAGAGTGTGCTTCTGGTCTTCAAATAAACATCGGATCAGGGAAGCAGATGCCGATGAATCATCGGGAAATGCTACAGGTTCGAAACGATCTTGATCGGAATCATAGAAAAACAATCCATTGCCCCATGTTCCTACCCAAAGACGTCCGCTTGAATCGATAAAGACATTATTGGTGCGCGTATTGGCAATGGCACCATCCTGAATACGGTTGTATCGTGTAAACCGATCTTTAACACGATCGTATCGGTTTAATCCATTCCAGGTTGCTATCCAAAGATTCTGATCCGCATCTTCAACAACTTTCCATATCCAACTGTGCGACAACGAAGTTGTATCATCTGCCTGGTTCTTGTATATCTTAAATGTGTAACCATCGTATCGGTTTAAACCATCTTGGGTAGCAATCCATAGAAATCCTTCTTTGTCCTGGTGAATGTCATTTGGAACACTTTGCGAAAGCCCCTCCCTCAACGAAAGGTGTTCAAAGGATAGCAAAGGCTGGGCGCTAAGATTATGTATTGCCAAATACAGCAAAAGCACAATACCGCTGCGGAGTCTTACTTGCATAATTAAAAATACCGTATTCGGTTTTATTTATTCAGTACTTTTTGCAAAATGCTCCTAACCTGATCAGCATATCCTCCGCCAAACAAATTTACATGAACCAATAAAGGGTACAGGTTGTACACATCTGCTCGTTTATCAAAACCCTTTTGCAGAGGAAAGGCCTCATCGTAGGCAGAATAAAATTCATTATCAAATCCACCAAATAACTGAGTATAGGCGATTTCAGCCTCGCGATGGCCATAATATACAGCCGGATCTATCAGGCAGGGTTCACCGGTTTCATTGACCATCAAATTTCCTCCCCATAAATCTCCATGCAATAAAGCGGGGGGCTCTTCTGGCATTAACTCCGGTATAACTTTATATAGCGCATCAAAGTGTTTCTGGTCCGTCAGGCTTAATCGGCTTGATTGTATAGCAAGTTCAACCTGTTTTTCAAGTCGCTGTTCAATGAAAAATGATGACCACGTTGAACGGTATTCATTGTATTGACGAAGCGAGCCTATGTAGTTAGCCTGATTCAAACCAAAATAAAGTTGCTTGTTTCGATGAAGAGCCGCAAGGCGCTGGCCCAGTAGTTTCCAAAAATTCCTGGAACGAGCCGAGCTTCGAATAAACTGCATCACAATGAACTGCAGTCCATCTTCAGTTACATCTGTATACACAACCTCCGGTATGCAAATGGCCTTTGCCGACAACAACAACTTTAATCCTTCGGCTTCACGCTTGAACATCCCAGGATAACGGTCTGCATCATTCCACTTTACAAAATAAGATCCCTTATCGGTGCGTGCTTCTCCCCCGTTATTAATGCAACCGCCAGAGGCAGCATAAAAACCTTTTACTTTTACCGAAAGTTGACTTTCGATCAATACCTGAATTGATGTTGGAATTCTATTCAAATTATGAAACCTGATCCTTCCTAATTTCGTCAGCCAGAAAAGGAAATCCTATTTGTTTTTACTTTTAATATTCAATGAACGTCAGGATGAAATCAGTTGATGAAATTATTCTCGATTTACCCAAGGATGAGCAGGTAATCGTGATCAAACTCCGGTCATTGATAACAGAGTGTATTCCCATGGCAATCGAAAAGAACAATTACGGAGTTCCGTTCTATACACGTAACCGAATGATTTGTTTCATTTGGCCTCCCAGCATTTATTGGGGACCTAAAACAGATGTGCTTAACCGTAAAGGTGTAACCCTTGGATTTTGCCAGGGTAATCTTTTCGCCAATGAACGCAGACTTTTACTTTCAGAAGGCAGAAAGAAGGTCTTTTGCATGTACTTTAATCATCTGCATGAAATTCAGGAAGATATTATTCGTGAACTTTTATTTGAAGCTGATCTGATCGATCAGCAATTCCGTAAAAAGAAAATCAAAAAGCGAGGTTGATCTTTAACCCTCCGTAAAAATTTCTTCCGGGGGCTGCATTAAAGTACCGGCCCCCAGCAGCATTAAGGTCATTGCCAAGGCTGTATGTTTCATCCAGCATATTTTCAACTCCTGTATAGATTTCAAATCGTTTGTGGATATAACCAAACCGCATACCTGGTAAAAGATAAGAATCAGCATACGCGGTATTGGCATCATTAAGAGGAAGCTTATCCGTAAACAAACATGTAGCCCGAACATAAACACCTGCCCGGGTAGAAAGATCAAAACCCCCACTAAGAATATGAGGCGGTGTCCCGGTAAGTTCATTCCCTGAAAAATCATCCTGGTCTTTTCTGTAATCACCAAACCGGTAGTGATTATAGGTGTAACTGATCCAAAGGTTGAATCTATGTAAGAAAGCTCCGTTCGGTAGTTCGTCAGAATACATAATCAGTGCCTCAAGGCCCCGCTGATTGGTATTGCCTGCATTGACAAAATATTCGGCTCCGTCTTCTTCGCGCCTGATCACAATTGTCTCATTCAGGCGAAAAATATAAGTTGAAAGGTCAACTTGTAACCGGTTAGTGAATCCTTTTGCCCGAAATCCTAATTCGTAGTTTATGCCTTCTTCCGGAAGAAGATTCTCATTAAAAACTCCATTCGAAGCATTGATTTCAGCCAGAGTAGGTGGAGAAAATCCACGGCTAACGCTTGCCATTACAGCCATGGATGGTCGTGCCTTCCACATGGCTGCTATACGTGGCATTAACTGGGGATCGTATGTTAATTTTTCTTGTTTTGAATCCGGATCTGACAGAAGCAGGTAGGTAATCTTTTGCTGGTTTAAACTTAAACCTACGGTCGCGCTGAACGTATTCCAGCGCATTTCTCCCTGACCGAATAAACTGAAGATAAATGCTTGGGCCTCATCATCGGCAAGCAAAGCACCTTCCTGGCCGCCCACATTTTGGTATGATTTGGTGGGTAAAAATCCTGATTGAAATTCACCTCCGCCAATCGCAGTAAGAATTGCTTTCCCTACAGGCTGATTAAACGTAGTAACTGAGCGGGCACCAAAGCTTTGCTCATTACGATGATCATAATTACGGATAGCAGCATTCTTAAAGTTTACAAGGTTACCATAGACGCTGGTTCGGTTATGTAATTTTCTGCTGAATGCATACTCATGGGAAACACCCATGAAGAACGATTGAAGATGCACCCTTGCATCTTGTTCTACGGCACCAGGTAATAGTGCTGTAGCCGGACGGGCCTGTCGTGGATCTTCCTGAAATTCAGTTAAGGTCAATCCTCCCGGAGTTTCATAGAAGAGATCGCTGTAAAAAATATAAGTCTCAAGAACCTGTGCATCATCCAAATCAAAACGAAATACACTGTTAACAACATCCCTCGACATTCGGGTTTGTTCCCGGTATCCATCTGATTGCTGATGAAGAACCTGTACCTGGTGAGACGATTGCTCTCCGGCTTCTTCATAAGAAAGCTGGACCAATTCACTTCCATAAGAACCCAATTGTAAACTGGCTTTCAGATAATGACCTTGAGTAATTACCGGGCTGTTCAATAACAAAACTCCTCCGGTACCTGCTCCATATAAACTAGAGCCCGGGCCTTTAAGAATTTCAATTGATCCCGTCATGGCCGGATCAAGCTGATTGAGGTATGTATTCCCTCCCGGGTCTGTAAGAGGAATCTGATTCCAGTATACTTTTACATTACGAACACCAAAGGGAGAACGAAGCGTGCTTCCCCGTATGGAAACCCGGTAACTTCCCGGTGAACGCTCTTCGAGCCGTACTCCAGGCACCGTGTTAAATGATGGAACCAAGGTAGACTCATTAAAACGGTAACGTTCGGTTGCGCTCAATACTCCAACCGGGGCAGGTGTTTCAAAAAGCGGGCGATTGTATTGATAGGCTTGAATTACAACTTCGTTTAACTCGCGAACGGTATCTTGTTTTACCTCTACCTGCGCGTTAATCGGGTAAATAGTACTTACAAAACCGAGTAAAAGAATAAATCGCATCACCGGTAAAATGATTCATGCGGAAATACCGCCTTCCATCATCCGTAAACGCCCAATAACTTGTATTTCAATCGAATACGCAAGATTTTCCAAAGAAATTCGGAAAAAATGACGACCTTGCGGCCCTTCGAACTAAACGGGCCTCGCTGCGGTTATACAATTGCTGTTAAAACGGTCCAAATACAATAAAAACAACTAATAATCATGGGAAGACCTCCAGTACTACCGAAAAAGAAAAAAGACGGATTTTATATTGAAATTCGCAATAAAGGAACAAAATCACCCGGTACAATCATTATTCGCGATACACGCGAGTCCATGATGCAGGCAGCCCGGATGTACGAAATTACTAAAGACGTAACCATTCTGGGAGAACACCGCGGAGGAAAGCGAGTTGAAGAATCCAGAAAGAAAAGTTCAGTTAAAGTTAAGTAAGGGGTTTAAAACCCCTTTCTTTTTTTCTAACCTGCATACCAAATACTCCACTTCGATCAGGATGCGGCTTTTCGTGTTTACACTAGCCCTGCTGGGACTTCTTTCATTATCAGCCCAGTGTAAAGACACCCCTTACGTAATATTGGTTTCCTTTGATGGATTCCGGCATGATTATGTCGAACGATTCAATCTTACCCATTTCAAAGAATTTATCCGTCAAGGTGCTGCCGCGGAGGGTCTCATTCCTTCGTTTCCCAGCAAAACATTTCCAAATCATTATACAATCGTAACCGGATTATATCCTGGTCACCATGGACTTGTTGATAATTCATTTTTCGATTCGGAGCTTGACTTACAATATGGAATGCGTGATCGCGATAGAGTAGAGAATGCTGCTTTTTATGGTGGCACTCCCTTGTGGCAATTAGTTCAGCAAAAGGGGCTGCATTCTGCTTCCTATTTTTGGGTAGGCTCTGAAGCGCCTATTCAGGGCCGGTACCCAACTTATTATTATAAGTACGATGAATCTGTTGCTGACAGCATCCGGGTAGATCAGGCAATAACCTGGCTTACCCTACCAAAAAAAGAACGACCTCATTTTATTACGCTCTATTTTTCCCTGGTCGATTCGGAAGGTCACCGCACAGGAACACATTCAGAACAGTTAAAAAGCAAACTTCAAGAAGCAGATAACTTACTCGGACGATTGATGCATCAGGTAAAGCGAATCAACCTGCCGGTAAATATTATCCTGGTTTCTGATCATGGTATGCTCGAACTTAAGCAAGAAGAAGCATCGTATATTACACTCAGTCATTTAATTAATGTTGCCGATTCATCCGTTAAAATTATTAACGGAGGCACTCAGGTTCACTTGTATTCTTCCCTGGTTGATTCACTCCACCGGATTCTTAAAAAAAATGAAATCCATTACAGGGTTTACAAGCGAGATGAAATGCCTTTACGTTGGCATTATAATAATCCAAGGGTTGGTGATTTACTTTTAGTTGCACATCCCGGCTACTACTTCCAGATTTTGAGTAAAAATTTCGGGAATGTGAAATATCCTGTGTTTGGTGTACATGGTTACGATCCCGCTGAAGTACCTGAAATGAACGGGATCTTTTACGCTTGCGGTCCGAATATTAAAACCGGAGCAACATTACCTGCTTTTGAAAACGTTCATATCTATCCCTTTATCGCACGATTACTGGGTATACAACCTCCGGTAACGGATGGAGATTTATCTGTACTGAATCCGATTTACCAAAAGTGATTATTGAAATTCCTTCATCACTTCTTCAAGTGACCTGCTGCCTGAAAAATATCCTATAATTTTCTGTAATACCCGGTCAACCAATGTATCCGGGCATGATGCCCCGCTGGTCAAGACAATCTTCACTTTTTCACGGTCTGGCAAATAGGGTACTGTAATCAGTTTTCTTTTTTTAGGATAATCAAAGTGATGAATTTCTTCACGTGATTTAATTTCATTTTCTGAGTTGATAAAGTACGTAGGAAATTTACGTTCGCACAATTCAACAAGATGAGATGTATTTGAACTGTTGTAACCTCCTACCACAATAGCAAGATCAGCATCGGTTTCCAGCAGGGCATACGTTGCATCCTGGTTGTCGTTAGTAGCGTAGCATAGGGTATCACGTGTATCCGCAAAATGCTCACGTATATTTTCTTCTCCGTATTTTTCTACCATAAGCATACGGAAGTAATCGGCAATAGCTTGCGTTTCGGAGGCCAGCATTGTAGTTTGATTTACAACACCAACGCGCTGAAGATCCTGATCGGGGTTAAAACCTTCGGAATGTTTCCAGGCAAACATTTCAAAAAACTCATCTCTGGATTTTCTTCCCGTAATAAACTCACCCAGGCGTTTGGCATCCTCCATATCGCGAACAATAACGGATGGCCCGGTTGAAGAACTGTGTGAAAATGTTGCCCGTGTTTCTTCATGTTTGGGTTTTCCATGAATGATGATGGTATACTGATCCCTTCCCAGTTTTTCTGCCCGGTTCCAGACTTTCTCTACAAACGGGCAAGTGGTATTGTACTTCTGAATTTCAACACCGCGGTCTAAAAGCAAATGCTCGATTTCCAGAGTTGTACCAAATGCCGGAATAATGACAACATCATCCTTACCAATGCTCTCCCAGGGAACAAACTGAGTCCCATCCGTATCCATTATGAATTGAATTCCACGGTCCAGCAAGTCCTGGTTGACTTCCTGGTTGTGAATCATCTGGCTTAACAGATACACTTTTTTGTCTTGATTTTCTTCTAATGCCCGGTAACTGATCTCAATGGCATTCTCTACTCCATAACAGAATCCGAAATGACGGGCAATATAAAATCCTATGGGTCCGAAATCGATAAATACCGATGAGTAGTCCTGTTTGCGGGGATCTTTTGTTTTTCGGGACTCCTTAATTCGGCCAGTTATTGACGACCGGTAATAGGCGGGAATTTCAAACTTTTTGATAACCTGTACTTTTAATGTTAATAAACCGTAAAGTTATCAATTAGTTTATTAGGTACCCGGCCCAGGATGATATCCTTCTTAATTCATCCCGCACCGGGTACACTTGTATTAGGCAGCTTTTGACAGCTTATCTTCTTTCACTGTTTTCTTCCTTACTTCCTTCGTCTCCAAATCAAATGTCATTACTTCAACCAAATTGTTCTTCAGGTAACGCAATACTTCCATCACTTTACCATCAATTTTACTTCGTACCCGTTCACCTTTTCTAAACAATTTCCTCATGTTCACTTGGTTTTAATTCTACATTCTGAAAGCATAATTGAATTCCCTCGGGAAATCTTCATACGTACCGGTGAGTATAACAAGTTCGCCTGGCTTTTTCTTTTTCATTAATTCATTAAATTCTTTCACTGATTTTACAGGCACATCATTCACCTTGGTAATTATAAATCCTTCGCGCATATCGGTGCTTTTAGCAAGCTTGCCGTTGCCTAAAGACTTCACTTTTACACCGTATTCAAGTTCAATTTTTTTAAGTTCCTTCGCATCAATATCTTCTACTTCGACACCCAGGGAAGCATAGCCGCTGCGCTCCTCCGCCTTAACCACCGATAAGTTGCCCTCACGGTTCTTTAGCACTACCGGGTAAGTAACCACTTTCCCTTTACGGTTAACGGTGATCATTACTTTATCACCTGGCCTATGACGGCCAATGGTTTCAATAAGGGCAGCACTGGAGCGTATAGTTTGATTGTCAATTTTCACCACAACATCCTGCTCTTTGATGCCGGCCTCTTTTGCAGCGCTTTTTCCATCTTCTGCAAAACCCGAAACAAAGGCTCCTTCATTCACTTCAAGTTCATATTGTTTCACCAGCTCACTGTTTACACTGGTAACCTGTATTCCCAGCCAGCCGCGCTGAACAACGCCATAGGTCATCAGGTCTTCCACTATTTTGCTCACAATATTCGAGGGTACAGCAAATCCATACCCTGAATAAGCACCTGTAGGACTGGCAATAGCCGTGTTAATTCCTAATAATCCGCCATTCATATTCACCAATGCACCACCGCTATTTCCAGGATTAATCGCTGCATCCGTTTGGATGAACGATTCGATAGCTGTGTTACCTTCTGTTGTATTGCGTTCCAGTATATTTATATTACGTCCCTTTGCACTGATAATTCCGGCTGTAACCGTTGAATTCAAATTGAACGGATTGCCGACTGCAAGAACCCATTCACCTACGCGGGATTGATCTGAATCCACAAAAGCGAGAAAGGGTAAGCCGGTTTGTTTAATTTTCAATAAGGCGATATCCGTATCCGGATCAGTGCCAATTACTTCTGCCTTGAAAGAGCGGTTGTCATTCAAGGTTACATCCACCACATCAGCATCGGCTACTACGTGATTGTTAGTTACGATGTACCCACTTTCATTAATGATTACGCCTGAACCCGAACTTTGGGTTGGGCCGTAATTCCGGGGGATTCCAAAAAAATCACGGAAGGGATCGTATTGCTGACTTTGCTCACGGGTGCTTCGCGCCTGGGTGGATCGAATGTGAACTACAGCCGGTGTTACCTTCTCTGCCACAGCTGTAAAATCCATAGGAACAGTAACCGCTCCTTCACCTGCAGGATAATTTACCTTTGACAGCGAAGGCTGGGCAATGTATTGAACTTTTTGGCCTTCGTCTTTCTTGAAATATTCATACCCGGCCAGGGTCATCAAACTACCCAACAGGGCAGCTGCAATAAGTGATGCGAATCGTTTCATAACACATTTCTTCTTTTTATTCGATGATTTTTAGCAAAAACCGCGCAGAATGATAAAAAACCCGCGCTTTTGGTCCCCTTATAGGAAATTTTGTCAGTTTAAATATGCCACCCGCGGGCTTAAATCGCTTCAACGCCTTCTTGCAATCGGTAACCTGAATACGAAATTCAGGGTAAATTAGTTTGTAAATGTTTACATAAGTCGAGTAATATAGGGGCAATTACTCTTGCATGCAATCCCCCTCAATTTTCTTAAACATCCTCTTAATTCTTTTCCCATCCTTTTATTCTCAGGGTCAAAGTAAATTTCAGAAGAATCCCGTTAATGACTTTCCAAAAATTATTTCGTATCAATTCAATCCAACTGATGGTCTGTTAAAGGCGGTTATTTCCGGAAGCGGAAAATCTATTGAATATGTGTTTGAAAAATTAACCCTCAATAACCGATGAATATTGCGGGAAAAATATTCCTTAAAAAAGGACGGGAGCAGTCGGTACTTCGAAAACATCCCTGGATATTCTCAGGCGGAATTCAATCCAAACCGCAAAGCCTGGAAGATGGGAATTGGGTTGAAGTATGCGATGCATCCGGTAAAAGTCTTGCCTTTGGCCATTACCAGAATGGAAGCATTGCTGTTCGAATTTTATCATTTGAAAATAGTGAGCCCGATAAAAATTTTTGGGAGGAAAAGATAAGTGATGCCCTTGCTCTTCGGAAAGCATCCGGTCTTCCCTCTTCTTCGACCAACGCCTTCCGGATTATCCATGGTGAAGGCGATGGACTTCCCGGGTTAATTATTGACTTCTATGATGGTACAGCTGTTATCCAAGCCCATTCTGCAGGCATGCATCAGGATCGCGAGCTTATAAGTAAAGCACTTAAAAATATAATGGGTGATACTCTACTGAGCGTCTATTATAAAAGTCGGGCTACCCTTCCCGGAAAAATAAAAGATGCCCAGCCCGATGGTTATCTCATCGGGCTTGGTGCCGTACCCCATGTAATTGTTGAACATGATCATAAATTTTTTGTGGATTGGGAAGAAGGACAAAAGACCGGTTTCTTCCTTGATCAACGGGAAAACCGAAAACTGCTTGCCGACTTTTCAATGGGTAAAAATGTTCTGAATACATTTTGTTATACCGGAGGATTCAGCGTGTATGCATTAAAAGCAGGTGCTCATCTGGTTCATTCTATTGATGCTTCTGAAAAAGCCATCGGGTTAACCCGGAAAAATATTGAACTGAATGGTTTTGATTCTGATCAACATACATGTACTGCCATTGACACATTTGAATTTCTTAAGAATAAAGAAGCCTTCTATGATGTTATTATTCTTGATCCGCCTGCGTTTGCCAAACATCGCGATTCAAGACATCAGGCAGTTAAAGGTTACCAGCGGCTCAATGCTGAGGCTATGAACGTAATACGCAAGGGAGGAATATTATTCACGTTCTCGTGTTCGCAGGTGGTTGATCGACAATTGTTCTACGATACCATTGTTTCTGCATCCATCCAGGCCGGTCGGGATGTAAAGGTGCTTCATCATCTTTCGCAGCCTGCTGATCATCCGGTTTCGATGGCACATCCCGAAGGAGAATATCTAAAAGGTTTGGTACTTTACGTTAGTTGAACTTTCTACGATGCGCTATGCATTCATCGTTTCAGGAAAAGGCTGTTATAATAACCGGTTCTTCCCGAGGACTGGGAAAAGTCCTGGCGATTGAATTAGGCAAACGTGGCGCTCATGTTATTATTAACGGAAAAAATCCTGACACTTTACAACTGGCCTATCACGAACTTAAAAAATTAAACTACGATGTTCACGCAGTCTGTGCCGATGTAACAAAGCCTGATGAGTGCGAGCAATTGATTCAATATGCCATTCAAAACCTCGGCAAACTTGATATTGTAATTAATAATGCAACCCTGAGTGCACGGGGATTCTTTGAAGAAATGAGTTCTGAAGTATTCAACAAGGTAGTTCAGTCTAATATTCAAGGCGCGGCTTTTCCAACACTAAAGGCATTGCCTTATTTACGTAAATCAAAAGGTAGCGTTGTATTTGTATCCAGTATTGCAGCCTTCCTTGGTTTACCCAGTGCTTCTGCTTACAGCATTGGCAAGATGGGGTTAACTGCATTGGCTCAATCCTTAAAAAGCGAATTGTCAGGATCGGGCATTCATGTAGGTATAGCGTATGTAGGCTTTGTACGAAATGATCCCGAAAAGACAATACTTAATTCAAAAGGAGAACATATCAAACCGCACAACAGACCTGCCTATGTTGAGCAATCGCAACTATATGTCGCACACAACATTCTTAAAATGATTGATAGGAGAAAATATCAAATCATACTTTCAATGCCCGGCAAATTTCAAGCTTTTATGGCGCGAATTTTTCCGCAGTTAACGATGCGAATAATTAACCTTCTTCTTAAAAGATCGGATTTCTGATCAACAAAAAAGTCGGCCATTATTTGGCAGGCCGATTTACTACTATCGAGTTTTTTAATTACTTCGATAAAGAAAGCTGTGTTGCCGGTGGAGGTTCCGGATGCTTTGCATACCGTTCGAAAAACTCAATTACCCGAAGCAAATGGTCCATCATTCTTCCCGGGTTACCGCTTCGGGTTAACTCGTGGCCTTCTTTGGGATACCGGATGTATTCAACCGGCTTGTTCAGTATTTTCAGGCTTTTGTACAACATTTCGGATTGAATTACTCCAGTGCGCAAATCCTGGTCTCCATGTATAATCAACAAGGGTGTGTTGATTTTGTCTACATAGCTATACGGGGAGTTGGCCTTTAGAATCTCTTCAACACCATTTTCCCACGGATAACCAAAGGCAGTTGGAACTAACCTCCAGGCATTACCTTCTCCTAAAAAGGTGGTCAGTTCGTAAACACCGCGCTGGGCATTAGCTGCCTTAAACCGGTGATCGTGCCCAATAATCCATGCAACCATATAGCCGGCATAACTTCCGCCTTCAACAAACAAATTGTCGTTATCGATCCAGCTATTTGCCTTAATGGCTTCATCCAATGAAGACAAAATATCACCGGCAGGACCTGTTCCCCAATCCCGGTAATTTGCCTTTTTAAATGCATCTCCGTAGCCACCACTTCCGCGTGGATTACAATACACTATGCCGTAACCCCAGCTGGCTTCAAGTTGATACTCATGCCACATTGAAAATACTCCGGGGCCCCACATCGCTGCCGGGCCTCCATGAATGTTAAGAATTACC
>JALOMY010000154.1 GCA_025455225.1 Cyclobacteriaceae bacterium
CCGATTTGAATAAAATCAACCGGGCGGTATATTAAACCCAGAGTAAGATTGACACCTGATCCTTCTATGTCAATGGTTTCCTGGAGTTCGAGATAATTCAAGGGATTGAAATCCGGATCCAATTCAAAGAAGAAATCCGACTCGCGATAGGTTGAGCTAAACTTATACTTCAAGGTTGTAATACCAACGCTTAATCCGGCAAATACCTTGTCGCTAAAATTTGCACCATATGCCAATGACCATTGGTACTGGGCTCCTTTAATATCGGTGCTTCCCTGCCGTTCCAGGTTACGAATGTCATTCGGATCATCGTACAAACCAATAATTGAGAAGTAATTAGCTTCCGGTCCGCCCCAAAACGTTGAGTCATCAATCAGGTAGGTATTGTACGCTAAACCAGTAGGTAAATCATAATTCAAATCTTCATTTAACGTGCCATTGGCACTTTCCAGGAAAAAATCAACAATGGATGAAACATTATCGCTGCCCGAATAGCGCATGCGTGAGTTGAAATCATTGGTGCGGGTCATGGAGATGCCGAAGGAGCCTCCCAGGAAACTACCACCGCTTTGGGGTGAATGATGCACGTAACTTAGCCCGGCCATGTTGAATACATTCTTCGAATCGCTTTCAGTATTCCCGTTATAGGTAGACTCTGTTGTATGAAAAGCATACGCTGGACTCACCGTTGCTTCGGAACGGTTGTACATGCCCAATCCTGCCGGGTTGGAAAGAGCGGAACTGAAATCACCACCCAGGGCAATCTGTGCTCCACCCATCGATTGAATGCGTGCACTGCCTCCCGGCCGTGTACGACTAAACAATAAGGCATTGTCTATGAAACTTTGTGCAGAAGCTTCCCACCCAATCAGCAACAGAATAGCCGTGAGTTTTGCGATAACCCTTAATTGCATGCACTAATCCGATAAAATTTAGTTGTTGCCTCTTCTCGATCCCGATGATCCCGATGAACCTGATGATCCCGATGATGAACGGGAAGGTGCACTCATGCTGCCACCGCTGTAGCTTCGCGAAGGAGATGAATAGCCACTGGATTGATTGGAGCCATTGTAACTCCGGCTCGTATTGTTATACGATCGGGTATTGGTATTTCCACTCGAGTTGTAAGACCGCGAACCACTGTTGTAGGGATTCGAAGTTCCATACGATGAATTCGTGTCGGAGTATGTTCTGCGTGAAGGACGCACATAATAATCATCGGATGTGGAGGTACGTTCACGCCCCAGCGGGTTGGTGCTTACCGTTGGTGATGTTTGACGGGTTGACGGCCGGGTACTTACATAATTTGATGCACCTGAAGTTCCGGTGGTCTGACGCTTGCCATAATTCGCACGGTTTCCATCCCCGTCAACTACTACGTAAACAGGTCGGGAGTACCATGGATTCCACATACCCCATGAAGATCCCCAGCCCCAGGAAGGACCCCACATACTTCCGTAATAAGGATTACCCCAGGTATAGCCTAAACCCATGTTCCATCCGGAATATCCCATATTGCCCCACATGTAATTCATGGACATTGACCAGCCTGAATTAAATCCGCTACCACACCAATACGGGTTGCCCCAGGGGTTGTTGTAACCATAATAAGGGCTGTAGAAAGAATTGTAATACGATGGTCCATAATAGCCGGGTGCAACCATGGTGTTATTCCAGTTATTCGAATAGTAACTGTTGTAGCCGGATGTGTATTGGTTCCGGGCAGCCTGTGAGGCATAACCTTCTACAAAATAATTCTGTTCATCGGCTGTGGCCTGTTCTGAACTGGAACGGGCAACATATTCTGGATTGATGTTACGGGCAGAATACGAATCCGTAGGATTGTTGTATTCATCCAACATCGTAGTTTCATCAAAATTTTTCTTCTTGAAAGAATCGTAATTGCTGGAATAGGTTTCCTTTTGAGCAGCTTTGGTGTTAACGGATGCCATTTGCTTTTCACGGTCCTTCGAACGGAAATACATGTCATCCACTTCCTGCGCGATTGCATTGACACCCAGCATCAAGGCAACACCAATCATGATATTCGTTTTCATAAGCTTACTCATTAGACACCCTTTTGATACTAAACGTTTAAAACCGACTTTGTATTCACTGAAAGTTACAAAATTTTGCATCAATAAAGAAACAATAATTATACCAAGATGGGTAAAGAAATTCCAAGCCGAAGCGAAGATTATTCCTTGTGGTACAATGAGTTAGTGAAGCGAGCCGATTTGGCAGAACATTCAGATGTACGGGGCTGCATGGTGATCAAGCCCTATGGATACAGCATTTGGGAAAAAATGCAGCAGGCATTGGATGCTATGTTTAAGGAAACGGGTCACGTGAATGCATATTTCCCGCTGTTTGTCCCGAAAAGCATGTTTGAAGCCGAAGAGCAGAATGCTGAGGGTTTTGCCAAGGAATGCGCCATTGTAACGCATTACCGGTTGAAAAATGATCCACAAAATAACCGATTGGAGGAAGAATTGGTGGTTCGGCCAACCAGTGAAGCCATCATCTGGAATACCTATAAAAAATGGATTCAATCATACCGGGATCTGCCCATTCTGGTTAATCAATGGGCCAATGTGGTTCGATGGGAAATGCGTACCCGCTTGTTTTTACGCACGGCCGAGTTTCTTTGGCAGGAAGGGCATACCGCACATGCTACCCGTGACGAAGCTGTTGAAGAAACGCTTCAGATGTTGAATGTCTATGCCACATTTGCCGAGCAATACATGGCTATGCCGGTGATCAAGGGAAGGAAAACGGAAGGGGAGAAATTTCCGGGTGCACTGGATACGTATTGCATTGAAGCCATGATGCAGGATGGAAAAGCTTTACAAGCCGGAACCTCGCATTTCCTGGGTCAGAATTTCGCAAAAGCGTTCGATGTACAATTTGCCGGTAAAGATGGAAAACTGGATTATGTGTGGGGTACGTCCTGGGGTGTAAGTACGCGGTTGATGGGCGCTCTTATTATGGCCCATTCAGATGATGATGGTTTGATTTTACCCCCTAAACTGGCTCCTATCCATGTTGTGGTTGTACCCATCTTTCGAAATGAAGATGAACTGGGTCGCATAGCAGAGAAGGTGAAGGAGATCACCGCATCTCTTAAACCATTGGGCCTGTCCGTTAAATTTGATAATCGCGATACCCATAAACCGGGATTTAAATTTGCCGAATGGGAATTAAAGGGTGTTCCGGTTCGAATTGCTATTGGTCCCCGTGACCTTGACAACGGAACGGTAGAGGTGGCCAGGCGCGATACCCGGGAAAAGCAGGTGATTAAACTGGAAGAAGTTTCCACACGCATACCTGCCTTGTTGAACGAAATACAGGATTCAATTTTCCAGCGCGCGCTCACGTTTCGCAACCAGCACATCACGGAAGTTAATTCATACGATGAATTTAAAGATGTGCTTGAGACGAAGGGTGGATTTATTTCAGCGCATTGGGACGGTACCCCGGAAACCGAAGCCAGCATTAAGGAGGAAACCAAAGCAACGATCCGATGTATTCCACTAAATGCAAAATCTGAAAACGGTATCTGTATTTACAGTGGCAAAAAATCAGCGGGTCGCGTATTATTTGCCCGCGCTTATTAAGGATTATTTTACATCGGATTAGCGTGGGCATACCGGTTGTTTCGTACTTTTAGAAAAACAGGTTAAACCGGTATGCTTATGTGGTTAGCGATTACTGTTCTCATAATAATCGGAATTGTATTACTTATTGTTGAGGTGATTTTCATACCTGGTACTACCGTGGTCGGGATATTAGGCCTCGTTTTCTTATTGGGTGGCATCCTGTTCAGCTATTATGAATACGGCAGTTCTACAGGTAATTATGTTTTATTGGGAACGAGTATTGCCGGATCTATTGCCTTGTATTTGAGTTTCCGGAAAGGTGCCTGGAAAAAGTTTTCGCTCAATACCAGCATAACCAGTAAAGTGAACGAAGGATTGTTGAATGATTTGAAGGTAGGAATGGAAGGTGTTGCAGTATCCGCTTTACGGCCTATGGGTACAGCTGAATTCAACGGCAAAATGATTGAAGTTAAAACCAACGGAGATTATCTTGCACCGGGCTCGCGGTTAAAAATCATACACCTGCAGCCCAATGAAATTTTCGTAGAACCTTGTAACTAAACCCTTATCAATATGGAAATGCCAGGTGCAGCAATGCTTCTCTTTATGGTTTTCGCAGGTATCATCCTGTTTTTTATTTTTCTCTATTTTGTTCCGATTAACCTGTGGATTACCGCCTTATTCAGCGGTGTACGCGTGGGTTTATTTGAACTGGTTTTCATGCGTATCCGTAAGGTTCCGCCCCGTGTTATTGTTGAGTCTCTCATTACAGCAACCAAAGCAGGATTGAAACTCACTTCAGCTGAACTGGAGACGCACTACCTGGCCGGAGGAAATGTACCCAATGTAATCCGAGCCCTGATATCCGCAGAGAAAGCCAACATTCATCTTGATTTTAAACAGGCAACGGCCATCGATCTTGCCGGTCGTGATGTGTTTCAGGCTGTTCAGATTTCCGTAAATCCGAAAGTTATCACCACGCCCAAGGTAGCTGCTGTTGCTGCCGATGGAATTCAGTTGATCGCCATTGCACGCATTACCGTGCGGGCTGCCATTCAACAGTTAGTGGGTGGTGCCGGAGAAGATACCATCCTGGCCCGTGTTGGTGAGGGAATTGTATCGGCTATCGGTTCAGCTAAATCCCACAAGGAAGTGCTCGAGAATCCGGATAAAATTTCTAAGCTGGTTTTATCGCGCGGGTTAGATTCCGGAACTGCATTTCAGATTCTATCCATTGACATTGCTGATGTGGATGTAGGTGTGAACATTGGCGCTAAGCTGCAAATTGACCAGGCATCTGCAGATTTAAAGGTGGCGGAAGCAAAGGCAGAAGAAAGACGGGCCATGGCGGTTGCCTCAGAACAGGAAATGAAGGCCAAAGCGCAGGAAGCCCGTGCGAACGTTATCCAAGCAGAGGCTGAAATTCCGAAGGCCATTGCCGATTCATTTCGTTCAGGCAATTTGGGTGTTATGGATTATTATCGGATGCAAAACATCCAGGCTGATACCGGTATGCGGCAATCCATCTCTGAATCGGGTAAAGGTTCAGGGAACGCACCGAAAAAAGATTAACATGATCAGGGGCCGTTCAGGCCCCTAATTATTTAGATTCAGTTCCTGTAGCGCTGCGGTTTCACATGCCAGGTACCGGTTGGTTTCAGGTTCAAAAAACAGCTGATCGTATTTAATGGGTATGGTTGAAACACCCTGAAGGTTAACCAATCCGAATTTAGTATTGAGTTGGACGCGTGCAAAGCCGTTATTGAAATCTTCGATGGATTCGTACCGGGGCTGTATCAACAAATTGCCATGTTCGTCTGCCAACCCAACATCCTGACCGGTTTTTAACAAGATCCGCTTATTGGGAAGAACAGTTAGTTGATCGTACCTGCACTCCAGCAGGTATTTTCCACTTGAATTAATGAGGCCGTATTTTCCATTTTGTTGTACTACGCATTGTCCTTGCACAAATTGGTTGACGTTATCGAATACGGGTTGAACTACAATCTTGTCTTCCCGGTTGATAAAGCCCCATTTTCCCCGAATCCGGATCGCGGCCAAACCATCTTTAAACGGTCTCGCATCTTCATACCGGTTTGAGATGCGTAATCTCCCCAAGTCATCTACGAATCCGGCCTTGCCATTCCGTATGATCATGCGCATTCCTTCTGTTGATGGAAAAATCTGCTCAACCATTTCCTGGGATGGATATTCCCGGTGAATAATTTGTCCGTTGAGGTTGATCGTCCATTTACCACCATTTGAAACATTATCAATAAGGGTATTTCCTTCCGGTTGAATCGGGTTGGTGGTGAAGTACACCATTACGCCATCCATCGTTTTAAGGAAAGTCTGATCGCCCTGGTATTCGAAGTACCGTTCGGAATTGATTAACCGGATCCGGTTCGGTTGGGGCACTACGATCCATCGTTCATTCAAGTCAATAATGCCGTACTCCTTTCTGAATCTGACAACAATTCGGTTATCGTGGCTTTCGATGATGCTATCGTAGGCGCAAGCCAGGATTTCTTTTCCGTTCTTATCAATTCCCCCCTGGTATCTGTTTTTAGTAACAACAAAGAAGGAACCGTTAAACAGCGATATGGAGTTGTAGTCTTTTTTGGTTATCTGTTTACCGGAAGCATCAAACAAATGACACTTGTTTGAATTGTCTTTTTGCTGACAGGCTATAATAAACTGGTTATCGATCACAACATGATCATAAGCTGCGGCTAGGACCGGTGATCCATCATTTCGTATAACTCCTTGTTTTCCGTTTTTGATGTATGAGGCCATGCCGTTTTTGAACGAGCCTAAAATGTCAATCTGGGGGGTTATAATAGGTTGCAGTTGCAAATCGGTTAGTTGAGTGCCTGCTGAGGTTACGACCTTCATCCGTTGATTTCCGATCCGAGCAATTGAATCGACTTCCAGTTTCTGTAGCTGGGTATGATGAGCGTCCAGCACAAACCAGGTGTTGGAAGGGCGTGCGAAATACGTTCCATCAATCAATTTGATTTCGCGGAAGGTAGGTGATTGAATGATCTGACCATCGCGGTTAATAAGTCCTTGTTTTCCATTCTGGTAAAAAATGGCCAATCCTTTTTGAATGGTGGAAATGCTATCGATTTCAAATGAAGTTATGGCTGATCCATTTTCAGTAAACAAAGCGGTTTTGTTATCAAAATTCCGGACAGCATAGCGAAGACTTCCAATCGGATAGATAACCTGGTATTGCTGGGGCAATATGGTTTTGTTGCTCATATCGATCAGTCCATACTTTAGCCGGTTACCATCCAGTGAGTAGACAATTGCCCGCAAGGCATTAATTTTTATTCCGCTGTAATTGAATGGAATTATGATTTTGCCCGATGTATCAAGCACACCGGAAGTAATGCGCAGGGAAAGAGGTGACCGCTTTGAAGCAATCACCCAGTTGCCTTCGGCCGGTGCCAGGGTATAGTATTCCGCTTTCGTAATTTTTTGATTTGTGACTGTAATCAATCCCCACAACTCATTCTGCCGAAAGCCTATAACCCTATCGATAACCTTGAGTTCACCTTCACTCCAGCCCAACTGATCATATTCTGCCGGAATAACAACTACGCCATCCTGATTTTTCAATCCGACTTTTCCGTTTACCTGAAAAAGGGTGTAGGAATCCGCGAATACAAAACCTGAAGAAAGCAGAAGGAACAGCGCAACTATAAACCGATTCATGGGCGCCAAAGATAAAACCCGAAGTCGTTTTGCAAAGCGTGTGATCTTACTTTTGATTTTTTGAATGAAGGAATTGAGTGTAATCTTCCGGTGTATCCAAATCGAATTCACCACCAGGAAAGGGAACAGTAAGGCATTGCTTTGAAAATTTTTTGATAACCTGTTTAGCCCCATGCTGATCGTCTATCGTCAAAAGTTCCTGAAAGACGGATTGATCAAAAATGGCCGGAACCCCCACATTGCCTTGATAAACAGAGGCGATTACCGGTGCAGAGGAGGTTCGATAATGATTAATCAGAGTATCGAGATGTGATGTTGTTAAATGAGGCTGGTCGCATACCAGTAAAAGGATGGCTACCGGCTGTGACTTTTTTTTAAGGATTTCCTGAAGACCGAGTTTCAAGGTACTTCCCATACCATTGGTCCAATGTTCGTGAAAAAGAATAGTTACAGGTAAGTCAGCAATTGCCATTTGAACAGACTCCCTGGAAAATCCCAATACAACCATAACCTCATCAGCGCGACTTGCCAATGCCGCCTGAATGGATTTCCGAATCAACGGTTCGCCTTCTACCATCAGCAATTGTTTGGGTCTGCCCATCCGGGAGGATGAACCTGCCGCTAAAACAACAATATGGATGGGTCCCGAACGCAAGAGAGATATTGGTCAAATAACCCTAAAAGTTAGAACATTTATAAAGAAACGGCCGAATTTGGTAAAATGATGGGTAGAATTTGAATTCTTGGTTTTATCTGACTTATCCATTTATTGAAATCCCCGCAACCGAGCTTAATGATGGTAAAAGATTAAACCTGAATTTTGCTGATCTCGAACTTTTCGGTTTCTTTTCATCATCATCAAAGACGTGCGGGCAATAACTACCATCGGGATAATTTGCATTGGCTTATTCATAAGCCTATCGCCTTATGCACAGGGTCAGCCTGATTCAATACGAATGGAATCATCGCTGATCAGTAATGACCATGTTAGCGAAGTTCTTCTTAAAGTAGGTGATCAAGATGAATTTTTACACTGGGTCAGGAATGAACATCCGGATTGGAATGTGAAAGCAATGGGCCATTTGTTGTACAAGGTAAGTGGATTAACGCCTTCCTCCTGGAAAGTTCTGCAATCAGCGCACAACATGATTAACTATATTGACCGGGCCGACCGGGTTGCACGAGAAGAAACCGTTTTGGGTGATTTTGATCAAAGCGTGAATCGGGTTACCAGTGTACAATCCTTGTTTCCCGATTTAAATGGTGATGGCCTTACACTCTCCATTAAGGAGAAACCTTTTAATGTGAATGATCTCGATTTGCGTGGAAGAATAAAACTGAATGAGCAGTTTGATGAACCGGCAACTCCTCATGCAACGTTTATGGCTACCCTTTCTGCAGGTGCCGGAAATACATCCTCTTTTGCCCGCGGTGCCGCCTGGGCGTCTATGGTTACAACATCTGACTTCAACCGTCTTTTACCTGACGAGGGTGAATCGTTACTCAACTTGGAAGTGACTGTTCAAAATCATTCGTATGGTGTGGGACTGGAAAATTATTATGGGATTGAATCCAGTGAGTACGACAGAGAATGTCTGGAAAACCCTTCAATACTGCACGTCTTTTCTTCGGGCAATCAAGGAATGGGTACACCAACAACTGGGACGTATGCCGGATTACCTGGTTGGGCTAACCTGACCGGGCAATTTAAAGTATCGAAGAACACGCTGAGTGTTGGTTCTTCCGATCGGTTTGGTCGTGTTGTTTCAATGAGTTCACGAGGCCCGGCTCATGATGGACGAGTAAAACCCGAGTTAATTGCCTTTGGCGATGCAGGTTCTTCAGAAGCCGCAGCTGTTGTTTCCGGTATATCCTTGTTGGTTCAGCAAGATTATAAAACTTTATATGGAGAACTTCCTGATGCAGCCCTGGTCAAGTCGATTTTATTAACAGGTGCACAGGATACTGGTCGTCCGCATGTTGATTATGAAACAGG